>JARRJC010000044.1 GCA_037379885.1 Limibacillus sp. | reverse complement strand
GCCCTCGGCCAGGTCCATGCTGAGGGTCTGGCCGGTGAAGCCGACCCAGGGCCGCACAATGCCCTCCCCGCCTTCAAGGCTGAGCAGGATCGAGCGCAGCATGTTGGATGGGACCGCAAAGCCGATGCCGATCGACCCGCCGCTCTTGGAGTAGATCGCCGTGTTGATGCCGATCAAGCGGCCGTCCATCGTGACCAGCGCCCCGCCCGAGTTGCCGGGGTTGATGGCCGCGTCGGTCTGGATGAAGAAGTTGTAGTCGGACACGCCGACTTGCGTGCGCGACAGGGCCGAGACGATGCCGCTGGTGACGGTCTGCCCGACGCCGAAGGGGTTGCCGATGGCGAGCACGAGGTCACCGACCTCGACATCGTCGGAGTCGCGCAGCTCGATGGCGGGCAGAGCCTCGCCCCGCGCGTCGACCCGCAGCAGCGCCAGGTCGGTGCTCTCGTCGTCCAGAACGATCTCCGCCTCGTACTCGCGCAGGTCGGAGAGCACCACCTTGATCTCGTCCGCGCCGGCGATGACGTGATGGTTGGTGACCACAATGCCCTCCGGGTCGACGATCACGCCGGAGCCGAGCGCATTCTGCTGGCGCTCGCGCTGCTGGAAAGGAAAGGCGTCGCCGAAGAACCGCTGGAAGAAGGGGTCGTTGAAGAGCGGCGAGACCTGCCGCTGCTTGACCATCCGCGAGGCGTAGATGTTGACCACGGCAGGCGCCGCTTTTTTCACGACCGGCGAGAAGCTGAGCTCGATCTGCGCCTGCGACTGCGGCACCTCCTGCGAGACGGCGGGGCCCGAAGTGAGCAAAGGTAAAAGGGCCGCGAAGACGACCGGGAGGGAAGCGGTAAAGCGCCTGAGAACGGCTGTCATTGCGATACTCTTCCTCATTCGTTTTTCCGGGTTTCGTCTAGAGGTAGGATGCGATAGCGCGGCCTGCAAAGCAAAAACGGGCGGCTCCGGCTTGGAACCACCCGTTTTCGTCATTTATCGCCGTGGAGAGACAGGCTTGAGCGGTTTGGCTCAGGCCTCTTCCTCTTCCTCCTCGTCGATCTCGACGGGGCCGGAATCCAGGCCCTTGGCGTCGGGATCGCGGTCGACCAGCTCGATGATCGCCATCGGGGCGGCGTCGCCGTAGCGGAACCCGGCCTTCAGGACTCGGCAGTAACCGCCGTTGCGATCCTTGTAGCGCTCACCCAGGACGTCGAAGAGCTTCTGGACCATCTTCTCGTCGCGCAGCTGCGCGAAGGCCTGACGGCGGGCGTGCAGGTCGCCGCGCTTGCCGAGCGTGATCAGCGGATCGATGACGCGGCGCAGGTCTTTGGCCTTGGGCAGCGTGGTCTTGATCTGCTCATGCTTGATGAGGGCGTTCGCCATGTTGGCGAACATGGCCTTGCGATGCGGGCTGCTGCGGCTGAAGCGGCGGCCGGTGAAACCGTGACGCATGATCTTGGCTCCTTTTTTCGTCCTGGCCTCGCCGGGCGAAGCCGATTTCGTTTTCCCCCCGCGCCCTGTCGTCTTGCCGGATCCTCGTCCGGCCCATCGTTACGGTACGCGGTTTGGGTCGGGCCACCCTGGCCCTCTTTCGAGAAAGCAAGGCCGCCGACCCCTGGTGGGGCGGCGGCGCTGCCGGTCTTAGTAGGGCTCTTCCAGACGCTTGGCCAGTTCCTCGATGTTCTCAGGCGGCCAGTTGGCGATCTCCATGCCCAGGTGCAGGCCCATCTGGGACAGCACTTCCTTGATCTCGTTCAGCGACTTGCGGCCGAAGTTCGGGGTCCGGAGCATCTCCGCCTCGGTCTTCTGCACCAGATCGCCGATGTAGACGATGTTGTCGTTCTTCAGGCAGTTCGCCGAACGGACCGAAAGCTCCAGCTCGTCGACCTTGCGCAGAAGGTTCTTGTTGAACGGCGGCTCGGCGTCGTCCTTCTCGGCCTCGCGGACCTGCGGCTCCTCGAAGTTGATGAAGAGCTGGAGCTGGTCCTGCAGGATGCGCGCGGCCAGAGCGACGGAGTCGTCGGGAGAGATCGCGCCGTTGGTCTCGATCTCCATGGTCAGCTTGTCGTAGTCGGTGACCTGGCCGACACGGGTGTTCTCCACCTTGTAGGCCACGCGGCGCACCGGGGAGAAGACAGCATCCACGGGGATCAGGCCGATCGGGGCGTCTTCGGGACGGTTCTGCGAACCGGAGACGTAGCCCTTACCGGTCTCGACGATTAGCTCCATGTCGAGGTGCGCGCCGTCGTCCAGCGTGCAGATCACCAGCTCGGGGTTCATGACCTCGATGTCGGCGCCGGTCTCGATCTGACCGGCGGTGACTTCGCCCGGGCCGTCGGCGCGCAGGCGCATGCGCTTGGGGCCTTCGCCGTGCATCAGCAGAGCGATCTGCTTGACGTTCAGCACCACGTCGGTCACGTCCTCACGGACGCCCTGGATCGAGGAGAACTCGTGCAGCACGCCATCGACCTGGATCGAGGTCACGGCGGCGCCCTGAAGCGAGGAGAGCAGGATCCGGCGCAGAGCGTTGCCCAGCGTCATGCCGAAGCCGCGCTCCAGCGGCTCGGCGACCACCTTGGCGAACCGCTTGTCGTCGTGACCGGGCTGGATGTCCAGCTTGTTCGGCTTGATCAACTCCATCCAGTTCTTCTGAAGCGCCTGGGCGCCGTCTTTGCTCACCGTGCTCATATGAACCTGCTTGCCTCTTAAAAATGCCCTAGGCGACGGCCGCATCCGCGACGTCGCCCAGTGTTTTAAAAACCGTCTCCCGGAGATAGCGCGGGGCCGCCCGTCTTTAAAGAGGGGCCCCGGCCATGAGGGCGCCGGCGGATTAGACGCGGCGCTTCTTCGGGGGACGGCAGCCGTTGTGCGGGATCGGCGTCACGTCGTTGATCGCCGTGATCTGGAAACCGACCGCCTGCAGCGCGCGCAGAGCCGACTCACGGCCCGACCCGGGACCCTTCACGTTGACCTCGAGGGTCTTCATGCCGTGCTCCTGGGCCTTCTTGCCCGCGTCCTCGGCCGCGACCTGGGCGGCGTAAGGCGTGGACTTGCGCGAACCCTTGAAGTTCTGGCTGCCCGCCGACGACCAGGCGATCGCGTTGCCCTGCACGTCGGTGATGGTGATGATGGTGTTGTTGAAGGACGCGTTCACGTGCGCAATACCGGAAGAGATGTTCTTGCGCTCGCGACGACGCGGCCGCTGTGGGGCCTTGGCCATGATTTCTATCCTGCCTTATCGCTCTAAGCTGACTTGGACTTATTTCTTCTTACCGGCGATCGCCTTGGCCGGGCCCTTGCGGGTGCGCGCGTTGGTATGCGTGCGCTGACCGCGGACCGGCAGGCCCTTACGGTGACGCAGGCCGCGGTAGCAACCCAGGTCCATCAGCCGCTTGACGTTCATCGCCACTTCGCGACGAAGGTCGCCTTCGACCAGATAGTCGCGGTCGATGGTCTCGCGGACGCGGACGACTTCGTCATCCGTCATCTCGTTCACCCGGCGCTCTTCGGGAATGCCGACCTCGCTGCAAATGGCCTTGGCCTTGGTGTGACCAATGCCATGGATATAGGTCAGCGCGATGTGCACCCGTTTGTTCGTCGGAATATTGACGCCAGCAATACGTGCCACGTCTTGGCTCCTCTTGACTTCGTTAGCAACTACCGGAGGCGATTGCATCTGGGCATCTGCCCAAAAAGGCGCCGCCGCTTCCGTATGACTCCAATTTCAGGCAAACCGAAATCGCCCGGTTTCGCGGGCGGCGCCGGGATCGCGGGATTATAGGATTCCGCACCCCCCTGTCAACCGCTCGTTCGCCCGTTTGGCACCAGGGTCATTTCGCGGCGAGAATCGCCTCGATCTGACTGGTAACCGCGTCTATTTCGGCCATGCCGTCGACCGTCTCCAGAACGCCCTTTCCGCCATAGTAGGGCAGGATCGGGGCGGTCTGCTTGTGATAGGCCTCAAGCCGGGCCCGAACCGTCTCTTCATTGTCGTCCGCGCGGCGCGTGAACTCGGTCGAGCCGCAGCGGTCACAGACCCCGTCTTTCGCGGGCTTCTGAAAGCTGTCGTGATAGCCGGCGCCGCACTTGGCGCAGGTGAAGCGGCCCGTGATGCGCTCGACCAGCGCTTCCTCGTCCACTTTCAGTTCGATCACGGCGTGGAGCATCAGCCCCTTTTCCGCCAGCATCGCGTCCAGCGCTTGGGCCTGCGCCTCGGTCCGCGGGAAGCCGTCGAGGATGAAGCCCTTGGCGCAATCCGGCTCTTCGATCCGCTTGGCGATCATGTCGACCATCAGCGCGTCGGGCATCAGCTTGCCCGCGTCCATGATCTCTTTGGCCTGCTTCCCCAGCTCGCTGCCGGAGGCGACGACCGCTCTGAGCATATCGCCGGTCGAGAGCTGCACGAGGCCGTGCTTCTCCTCGATCCGCTTGGCCTGGGTACCCTTGCCGGCGCCCGGAGGCCCCAAAAGAATGATGTTCAACGACGCCTCCCCCGAAGCTTGCTCTTCTTGATCAGTCCCTCGTACTGATGCGCCAAGAGGTGAGAATGGATTTGTCCGACCGTATCCATGGTCACCGAAACGACGATCAGCAGCGAGGTGCCGCCGAAATAGAAAGGTACCTGATATTGAGAGATCAGGAATTCAGGCAGCAGACAGACGAAGACCAGATAGAGCGCGCCAACGGTGGTGAGACGCGTGATGATGAAGTTCAGGTACTCCGCCGTGTTCTTCCCCGGACGGATGCCGGGAATGAACCCGCCGTTCTTCTTCAGATTGTCCGCCGTGTCTTCCGGATTGAAGACGATGGAGGTGTAGAAGAAGGCGAAAAAGATGATCAGCGCGGCAAACAGCAGCATGAAGACGGGCTGCCCGCGGCCGAGCTGCGTGGTGATCAGGGTCAGCCAGTCCGGCCCGCCCGCGCCGGAGAAACCGGCGACGGTCAGCGGCATCAGCAGCAGCGACGAAGCGAAGATCGGCGGAATCACGCCCGATGGGTTCAGCTTCAAGGGCAGATGGCTGGACTCGCCGCCGAACATGCGGTTGCCGACCTGACGCTTGGGATACTGCACCACCACACGGCGCTGCGCGCGCTCCATGAAGACGATGAAGGCGATGACCGCCACCGCCATCAGGATCAGGAACAGGATGAAGATCGTCGAGAGAGCGCCGGTGCGGCCAAGCTCCAGCGTTCCGGCCAAGGCGACCGGAAGGTTGGCGACGATGCCCGCGAAGATGATCAGCGAGATGCCATTGCCCACGCCGCGCTGGGTGATCTGCTCGCCCAGCCACATCAGGAAGATCGTGCCGCCGGTCAGCGAGATCACCGTGGTCATGCGGAACAGCATGCCGGGATCCATCACCACCGGCAGTCCGCCGCCGCCGCCCATGCTCTCAAGACCCACGGAGATGCCGTAGGCCTGCACCGCGGCCAGGAGAACCGTGCCGTAGCGGGTGTACTGGTTGATCTTCTTGCGCCCGCTCTCGCCCTCTTTCTTCAGCTGCTCAAGCTTCGGCGACACCGCCGTCATGAGCTGCATGATAATGGAGGCCGAAATGTAGGGCATGATGTTGAGGGCGAAGATGGTCATGCGCCCCAGCGCGCCGCCGGAGAACATGTTGAACATACCCAGCACGCCGCCGCCCTGCTGGTCCAGCAACCGCTCCATCGCCACGGGGTCGATGAAGGGAATGGGGATGTAGGTGCCGAGCCGATAGATGATAAGCGCACCTAGCGTGAACCAGATGCGCTTCTTGAGCTCGGTCGCCTTGGAAAAGGCGCCCCAGTTGACGTTGGCTGCGAGTTGTTCGGCGGCTGAGGCCATGAAAAGCCCTCTATACTTAACGTCCAGCTCAAGTGAAACGGCGGGCGGGACGCCCCCGTCCCGCCCGGCGCGGTTGTTCTATCAGGCCTCGGAGGCCTCGGCTTCGGCCTTCTTCGGCTCGGTTACCGTGATCTTGCCGCCCGCCTTCTCGACGGCGGCGACGGCCGACTTGGTGGCGCCGGAGACCGTCAGGTCCAGCTTCGCCTTCAGCTCACCGCTGCCCAGCAGGCGAACGCCGTCGCGCACCTGCTTGAAGAGACCGGCGGCGCGCATCGCCTCGGCGTCGACCGGCTTCTTGGCGTCGAGCTTGCCGGAGTCCACCGCGCGCTGCAGGCGCGCCAGGGTGACCTCGACGAAGTCGTTGCGGAAGGGGTTCTTGAAACCGCGCTTGGGCATGCGGCGGTAGATCGGCATCTGGCCGCCCTCGAAGCCCTTGATGGCCACGCCGGAACGCGCCTTGGCGCCCTTGTGGCCCTTGCCCGAAGTCTTGCCGAGGCCCGATCCGGTGCCGCGGCCCAGACGCTTGCGGGCGTGGGTGGCGCCGGGATTGTCCGAAAGCTGATTGAGTTTCATAGCCCTACTTCCAATTCCTTCGTGGCGTCCGCTCCGATCGCTACGGAATGACGGACGTCGTTGCTCTGTCTCGCTGAGGCAGCCCAGCCGCGACCCTATACTTAGGTGTTCGCCTCGACCCTTACCAGATGGGAGACCTTGGCGATCATGCCGCGCACGGAGGGCGTATCCTCCAGTTCACGCGTGCGGTTCATCTTGCCGAGGCCCAGACCCTTCAGGGTCGCCAGCTGATCCTTGGGACGGCCGATCGCACTGCCGATCTGCGTCACCGTGATGGTTTCGTTCTTCTTAGCCATAACCGTTAGGCCCCTTATGCTTCCTGTCTACCGCCGGCCGACGCCTCAGGCCGCGTCTTCCTCGCTCGAACGGCCGCCGGGCAGAATGTCGCTGACCTTCTTGCCGCGGCGCTGTGCGACCATGCGCGGGCTGACCGAACGGGTCAGGCCGTCGAAGGTGGCGCGGATCATGTTGTGCGGGTTGGCCGTGCCGACCGACTTGGCCACCACGTCCTGAACCCCGAGCGCCTCGAAGATGGCGCGCATCGGGCCGCCCGCGATGATGCCGGTACCGGCCTCGGCGCGGCGCATGACGACCTTTCCGGCCCCGTAGTGGCCGTGGATGTCATGGTGCAGCGTTCTGCCCTCGCGCAGCGGCACGCGGATCATGTTGCGCTTGGCGGCCTCGGTCGCCTTGCGGATCGCCTCGGGCACCTCACGGGCCTTGCCGTGGCCGAAGCCAACGCGACCGCGGCCATCGCCCACGACCATGAGAGCGGCAAAGCCGAAGCGGCGGCCGCCCTTGACGACCTTGGCCACGCGGTTGATGCCGACCAGCTTTTCGACCAGATCGCTGTCTTCGCGTCCGCGATCGTCCCTAGGAGCTCGTGCCATTGCTCATACTCTCCTTAGAAGCTCAAGCCGCCTTCGCGCGCCGCCTCGGCGAGCGCTTTGATGCGACCGTGATAAATGTAACCGCCGCGATCGAAGACCACCTCGGTGACCCCCGCCGCCTTGGCGCGCTCTGCGACCAGCTTGCCCACCGCAGCGGCAGCCGCGGAGTCCGCGCCGGCCTTGAGGGAGCCGCGCAGGTCCTTGTCGATGGTCGAAGCAGCCGCCAGCGTACGGCCCTGGAGATCGTCGATGACCTGGGCGTAGATGTGACGCCCCGAACGATGGACGGCCAGGCGCGGGCGCGGCGTGCGGTGCTTGCGCAGCTTGCTGCGGACCCGCTGCTTGCGGCGCAGGCGAAGATCTCGTGCCGTGCTCATTTCTTCTTACCTTCCTTGCGCAGGATGTACTCGTCGACGTAACGCACGCCCTTGCCCTTGTAGGGCTCGGGCGGACGGTAGGCGCGGATCTCCGCCGCCACCTGACCAACCTGCTGCTTGTCGGCGCCCGTGATCTCCACCGAGGTCGGCTTCTCGCACTTGATCGAGATGCCCTCGGGGATCGGGTAGTTGACGTCGTGGCTGAAGCCGAGCTGCAGGTTCAGGGACTTGCCCTGGACCGAAGCGCGGTAGCCGACGCCGACGATCTCCAGCTCCTTCTTGAAGCCTTCGGAGACGCCCTCGACCAGATTGGCGATACGCGCACGCGTCGTGCCCCAGAGGGCGCGCGCCTTCTTGGTGTCGTTGGCCGGCTTGACCGTGACCTTGCCGTCGTCGAACGCGACGAAGACCTGGTCGCTGAACTCAAAGCTCAGCTGGCCCAGCTTTCCCTTGGCCGTCACAACGGCGCCGTCGATCTTGAGCTCGACGCCGCTGGGGACCGTGACCGGATTGATACCTACGCGGGACATTGTTCCCTATCCTTCACTCTTGCCTGGTTCCGTGGCGCGCCTTCATCAGAAGACGCGGCACAGCACCTCTCCGCCAACGTTGTGCTCACGCGCCTCATGATCCGCCAGCACGCCACGCGGCGTGGAGAGGATCGTGATGCCCAGACCGTTGTAGTAGCGCGGCAACTCCTTGATCTTGGAGTAGACGCGGCGGCCCGGACGCGAAACGCGGGCGATCTGCTGAATCACGGGGCGACCCTCGTGGTACTTCAGCTCGATCGAAACGGTGCTGTGACCGCCCTCGCGCTCCGTCACGCTAAAGTCGCGGATGTAACCCTCACGCTTCAGCACATCCAGAACGTTCGTCCGCAGACGGGACAACGGCGCTTCCACGCTGCCGTGACCGGCCTGCTGCGCGTTGCGGATGCGGGTCAGCATATCCCCGAGAGGATCGCTCATCGTCATAGCGCGATTCCTTTCCTACCAGCTCGACTTCGTCATGCCGGGGATCTGACCGATGGAGGCCAGGTCCCGCAAAGCAATGCGCGAAAGCTTCAACTTGCGATAATAGCCGCGCGGGCGTCCCGTCAGCTCACAGCGGTTCCGCACACGGTTCTTGGCACCGTTGCGCGGCAACTCGGCAAGCTTCAGGTAGGCCTCGAACCGCTCCTCAGGAGAGAGGCTGCGGTCGCGGGCAATGGCGCGCAGGGCCTGTCGCTTGTTGCTTTGCGACTTGGCCATACGGGCACGGCGCTTGTTCTTCTCGATTGCGCTTTTCTTAGCCATCTTTTTCTACCCTTTCGCCGGTCAGTTCTTAATGAACGGCATTTCGAAGCCACGCAGCAGCGCGCGGGCTTCATCGTCAGTGTTGGCCGTGGTGCAGATGATGATGTCCATACCCCGGATCTCGTCGACCTGGTCGTACTCGATCTCCGGGAAGATGATCTGCTCCTTCACGCCCATGGCGTAGTTGCCCCGCCCGTCGAAGGACTTCGGGTTCAGGCCCCGGAAGTCACGGGTGCGCGGCAGGGCGATGGTCACCAGACGGTCCAGGAACTCGTACATGCGGGTCCGGCGCAGGGTGACCTTGGTCCCGATCGGCATGCCCTCGCGCAGCTTGAAGCCGGCGATGGACTTGCGCGCGATGGTCACCACGGGCTTCTGCCCGGCGATGGCGGTCAGGTCTTGGGTCGCCGCCTTCACCTTCTTGGAGTCCTGGGTCGCCTTGCCGACGCCCATGTTGATCACGATCTTCTCGACGCGCGGCACCTGAAGGATGTTCGTGTAGCCGAACTCCTTCATCATGTTGGCGCGAATCTCGTTCTCGTAGCGCTCTTGGAAGCGGGCTTTCATTTCCTACCCCTCCCCTTACTGGTCGATCGCGACGCCGGAGCGGCGCGAGATGCGGACTTTGCGCTCGCCCTCGACCTTGAAGCCGACGCGGGTCGCCTTCTTGTCGTTGGGGTCGATGTGCGCAACGTTGGACACGTGGATCGGGGCTTCCTTCTCCTCGATGCCACCCTGGCTCATCGGGCCGGGACGGTTGTGGCGCTTGACCATGTTCACGCCGGAGACGATCAGACGGCTCTCGGCGGGCATGACGCGAAGCACTTCGCCTTCCTTACCCTTGTCGCGGCCGGTGGTCACGATGACCCGGTCGCCCTTCTTGATCTTCATCTTGCTCGTCATCACAGCACCTCGGGCGCCAGCGAAATGATCTTCATGAACCGCTTGGAACGCAGCTCGCGGGTCACAGGCCCGAAGATGCGGGTTCCGATCGGCTCACCCTGCTTGTTGATCAGCACGGCGGCGTTGCGGTCGAAACGAATGACCGACCCGTCGGGACGGCGAATGTCGAACGCGGTGCGCACGATCACGGCGCGATGCACCGATCCCTTGGCCACGCGGCCGCGCGGGATGGCCTCCTTAACGGAGACCACGATGATGTCACCCACGCCGGCGGACTTGCGCTTCGATCCGCCCAACACCTTGATGCACTGGACGCGGCGCGCGCCTGAGTTGTCGGCGACATCCAGGTTGGACTGCATCTGGATCATCGGTCCGGGCCCTTTCTATAAGCTCGTCTTCGTTATCTATCCGAGAACTGCCGCTTTACGCTCCGGCCCCAGCCACGTCCTGCGTCTGACCGGTCGCACCGATCACACGCCAGGATTTGGTCTTGGAAACCGGACGGCATTCCTCGATCTGCACCACGTCACCAATCTTGTACTGATTGGCTTCATCATGAGCGTGGTAGCGCTTGGAGCGCTTGATGAACTTCTTGTAGAGCGGGTGCATGATCCGACGCTCGACCAAGACCGTGATGGTCTTGTCGGTCTTGTCGCTCACGACCACACCTTGCAGCACACGACGCGGCATCTTTCCTTACTCCCCGGCCGTAGCCGTCTTGGCGCCCAGGACCGTCTTCACGCGCGCGATGTCGCGGCGCACCTGACGGACGCGGGCAGTGTTCTCGAGCTGACCGCTCGCCTGCTGAAAACGCAGGTTGAACTGTTCCTTCTTGAGCTGGACGAGCAGTTCCTTCAGCTCGTCGGCGCCCTTTGCATTCACCTCAGCGGCCTTCATGGCTTAGCCTCCTTCACCCAGGCGGGTGACAAACTTGGTCTGCACCGGCAGCTTGGCCGCGGCCAGGCGGAAGGCCTCCTCGGCCATCGGGCGCGGCACGCCATCCAACTCGAACAGGATGCGGCCCGGCTTGATCCGGACGGCCCACCACTCCGGCGTGCCCTTACCCTTACCCTGACGAACCTCGGCGGGCTTGGAGGACACCGGCACGTCCGGGAACACGCGGATCCAGAGCTTGCCGACGCGGCGCATGTGGCGGGTGATCGCGCGGCGGGCCGCCTCGATCTGACGCGCCGACACGCGGCCCGGCGTGGTCGCCTTCATGCCATAGGCGCCGAACTGAACCAGGGTGCCGCCCTTGGCGGTGCCGTGGATGCGGCCCTTGTGCTGCTTGCGGAATTTAGTGCGCTTCGGCTGCAACATTGTCTTGTTCCTCTAACCTTCCGTCTTCGCCACTGCGCTTAGTTGCGGCCGCCGGCGGGCGCTGCGTCACCCTGGCGCTTGTCCTGCGCCATGGGATCGTGCGCCAGAATCTCGCCCTTGAAGATCCAAACCTTCACACCACAGGTGCCGTAGGTGGTCTTCGCGGTCGCCTCGCCGTAGTCGATGTCCGCACGCAGGGTGTGCAGGGGCACGCGGCCCTCGCGGTACCACTCGGTGCGCGCGATCTCAGCGCCGCCCAGTCGGCCGCCGCAGTTGATGCGGATGCCTTCCGCGCCCAGGCGCATGGTCGACTGCACCGCGCGCTTCATGGCGCGGCGGAAGGCGACGCGGCGCTCCAGCTGACCGGCGATGTTCTCGGCGACCAGCTTGGCGTCCAGCTCGGGCTTGCGGACCTCGACGATGTTCAGCGCCACGTCACCGCCGGTCATGCGGATCAGCTCCTGACGCAGCTTCTCGATGTCCTGGCCCTTCTTGCCGATGATCACGCCGGGGCGCGCGCTGTGGATGGTGATGCGCGCGCGCTTGGCCGGACGCTCGATGATCACCTTGGAAACGCCGGCCTGGGGCAAACGCTTCTGCAGGTAGTCACGAAGCTTCAGATCCTCGTGCAGCAGCTTGCCGTAGTCGCTATCGGCGTACCAACGGGAGTCCCAGGTACGGTTGATGCCGACGCGCAGGCCGATCGGATTTACTTTGTGACCCATTACGCCGTCTCCTCGCGTTCGCGAACCACGATCGTCAAGCGGCTCCAGGGCTTCAGCAGGCGACCGACCCGGCCGCGAGCGCGAGCGCGGAAACGCCGCATGACGAAGGATTTGCCGACGGACGCCTCGGCCACGACAAGGCGGTCGACGTCCAACTGATGATTGTTCTCCGCATTGGCGATCGCCGACTGCAGGACCTTCTTCACGTCGTTCGCGATACGACGGCGCGAGAAGGTGAGCTGCTGCAGGGCCGCTTCGGCCGACATGCCGCGGATCGAAGCCGCGACAAGATTCAGCTTGCGCGGGCTGGTCCGCAGATTGCGGGCCATCGCCATCGCCTCGTTATCGGCGACCTTGCGGGGTGCGCTTTGCTTACCCATGGCTCCTTACCTCTTCGCCTTCTTGTCCGCCGCGTGACCGTAGTAGGTCCGCGTCGGCGCGAACTCGCCAAACTTGTGGCCGACCATCTGCTCGGTCACCAGGACCGGCAGGAACTTCTGGCCGTTATAGACGCCGAAGGTCAGACCGACGAACTGCGGCATGATGGTCGAACGGCGCGACCAGGTCTTGATGATCTCGTTGCGTCCGGAATCGCGCGCGGTATCGGCCTTCTTGAGCAGATAGCCGTCGACGAACGGACCTTTCCATACTGAGCGGGCCACGGTGTCGCTCCCTTACTTCTTCGCGCGACGGCGGCGCACGATGAGGCCGTCCGTCTTTTTGTTGTGACGCGTCTTGGCGCCCTTGGTCGGCTTACCCCAAGGGGTAACCGGATGACGACCGCCGGAGGTGCGGCCTTCGCCGCCGCCGTGCGGGTGATCGACCGGGTTCATGGCGACGCCGCGAACCGCAGGGCGCTTGCCCTGCCAACGCTTGCGTCCGGCCTTGCCCAGGTTGGTGTTGGCCTGATCCGGGTTGGACACCGCGCCGATCGTGGCCATGCACTCGCCGCGCACCATGCGGACTTCGCCAGAGGCGAGGCGCAGCAGCGCGTAGCCGGCGTCGCGGCCGACGATCTGCACGTAGGTGCCAGCCGAGCGCGCCATCTGACCGCCCTTGCCCGCCTTCAGCTCCACGTTGTGCACGATCGTGCCGACGGGGATCGACTTCAGCGGCATGGCGTTGCCGGGCTTCACGTCCACGCGGTCGCCCGCGATGACCTTGTCGCCGGCCTTCAGACGCTGGGGCGCCAGGATGTAGGCCTGCTCGCCGTCCTCGTAGCTGATCAGCGCGATGAAGGCGGTGCGGTTCGGATCGTATTCCAGACGCTCGACCGTCGCGGGCACATCGAACTTGCGGCGCTTGAAGTCGACGATGCGGTAGCGGCGCTTGGCGCCGCCGCCGATGCGGCGCGCGGTGATGCGGCCGGTGTTGTTGCGTCCGCCGGACTTCGAAAGACCTTCGGTCAGCGCCTTGACGGGCTTGCCCTTGTAGAGGTCGGAACGATCGACCTGAACAAGCTGGCGGCGACCCGGCGTGGTCGGATTGTAAGTCTTCAAGGCCATGGTCTTAGACCCCCGTGGTCACGTCGATGGAGTGACCTTCGGCGAGGGTGACATAGGCCTTCTTGGTATCGGGGCGCGTGCCCATGATACCGCGGAAGCGCTTCACCTTGCCCTTGGAGCGCAGCGTGTTCACGGCGGATACCTTCACCTTGAACAGCGTCTCCACGGCCACTTTGATCTCCGGCTTGGCCGCGTCGAGCGGCACCTCGAAGACCACCTGATTGTTCTCCGACGCCATGGTGGATTTTTCGGTCACCACCGGACGCTTCACCAGGTCGTACATACGAGCCGGGCTCAGCTTGACGTCCTTCTCGCTGCGCGGATGCATGCTAGTCATTTCAGTCGAGCCTCCAGCGCTTCCACCGCTTCCTTGGTAAGCACCAGGGTGTCGCGGCGCAGAATGTCATAGACGTTGGCGCCCTGCTGCGGCAGCACGTCGACGCCTGGCAGGTTGCGCGCGGCGCGCGCGAAGTTCTCATCGAGAGCCGCGCCGCCGACGATCAGCACGTTGGACCAGCCAAGCGCCTCGAAACACGCCCGCAGCTCCTTGGTCTTGGCCGACCCGGCCTTGTCGCTGTCGAGCACGATCAGCTTGCCCTCGGCGGCCTTGGCGGAAAGCGCGGTCTTCAGCGCCAGCGCCCGGACCTTCTTGGGAAGATCGATCTCGTGGCTGCGCACGCGCGGGCCGTGAACCACGCCGCCGCCGCGGAAGATATTCGCGCGCTTGGAGCCGTGGCGGGCCCCGCCGCTGCCCTTCTGACGCACGATCTTGCGGGTCGAACCGGCGACCTCGCCGCGCTCCTTCACCTTGTGGGTGCCGGCGCGGCGCTTGGCCAACTGCCAGTTCACCATCCGCGAAAGGATGTCCTTGCGCGGCGGCAAACCGAAGACCTCGTCAGCGAGCGTGATGTCGCCGGCCTTCTTGTTTTCCAGGGTTGTGACTGCGGCCTTCATTGTCAGTCTTCCTTCTTCTCTTCGGTGCCGGCCTCGGGCGCCTCAGCCTCAGCCTCGGGCGCAGCCGTCTCCACCGGGGTCTCCTCTGCGGGAGCCTCCTCGGCAGGGGCTTCCTCGGCAGGAGCCTCCTCAGCGGGAGCCGCTGCGGCGCCGGCGGACTTCAGACCGGCCGGGAACGGCAGATCCGAAGGCAGCTTCGACTTCACGGCGTCGCGCAGGACGACCCAGCCGTTCTCGGAACCGGGGACCGCGCCCTTGATCAGGACCAGGCCGCGCTCTTCGTCCACCTGCACAACCTCAAGGTTGAGGGTGGTGACGCGCCCGGCGCCCATGTGGCCCGCCATCTTCTTGCCCTTGAAGACACGGCCCGGATCCTGGTTCTGACCGGTCGAGCCGTGGCTGCGGTGCGAGATGGACACGCCGTGGCTGGCGCGCAGGCCGCCGAAGTTGTGGCGCTTCATGACGCCCGCGAAACCCTTACCGATCGAGGTGCCGGTAACGTCCACCTTCTGGCCGGGCACGAAGTGCGCCGCGGAGAGCTCCGCGCCCACCTCGAGCAACGCGTCGGCGTCGACGCGGAACTCGGCCAAGCGGCGCTTGGGCTCCACCTTCGCCTTGGCGAAGTGGCCGCGCATCTGCTTGGTGACGTTCTTCACCTTGATGCCGCCAGCGCCCAGCTGCACGGCGTTATAGCCTTCGGTCTCCTCGCGGCGCACGGCAACCACCTGGCAGCCGTCCACTTTCAGGACCGTGACCGGAACGTGGGCGCCCTCGTCCGTGTAGACGCGGGTCATGCCCAGTTTCTGTGCGATTAGGCCGGTGCGCATTGGCCTTATCCCTTCAGTTTGATCTCGACGTCCACGCCGGAGGCCAGATCGAGCTTCATAAGAGCGTCGACGGTCTGCGGGGTGGGGTCGACAATGTCCAACAACCGCTTGTGCGTCCGAATCTCGAACTGCTCGCGGCTCTTCTTGTCGATGTGCGGACCGCGAAGCACGGTGAACCGCTCGATCCTCGTCGGCAGGGGGATCGGTCCACGAACTTGCGCGCCGGTCCGCTTGGCCGTGCTCACAATCTCCGAGGTCGACTGGTCGAGGACCCGGTGATCAAACGCCTTGAGGCGGATGCGGATATTTTGGCTTTCCATGGCGGTTTCGCCCGTCCTTCAAGTCCAATGCTCCAGGGCCCGTCAGGACCCTGGAGCACCAGGGGTTAAAACAACTCGTTACTGCACGATCGAGGAGACGACGCCGGCGCCGACGGTGCGTCCGCCTTCGCGGATGGCGAAGCGCAGGCCCTCGTCCATGGCGATGGGGGCGATCAGCTCGACCTCCATGGCGACGT
>JARRJC010000043.1 GCA_037379885.1 Limibacillus sp. | reverse complement strand
CTACAAACTCGCCAGCCGAACCCGTCCGTCAGGCCATCTTGGCGACGACCTCGTCGGCCACTGCCTGCGGCACCCGCTCATAGTGCGAGAAGTGCATCGTGTACTGTGCGCGCCCCTGAGACATGGAACGCAGCGTGTTGACGTAACCGAACATGTTCGCCAGCGGCACCAGCGCGTTGACCACGCGGGCGTTGCCGCGCTGATCCATCGAGTTGACGTTGCCGCGGCGGCTGTTCAGGTCGCCGATGATGTCGCCCATGTACTCCTCGGGCGTCACCACTTCAACCTTCATCATGGGCTCCAGAAGAACCGGCTTGGCTTTCTGCACACCCTCGCGGAAGGCCGCGCGGGCGGCGATCTCGAAGGCCATGACGCTGGAGTCCACGTCGTGCGACGCACCGTCGATCAGGGTCGCCTTGAAGTCGATCATCGGGAAGCCCGCGACCACGCCGTTCGCAGCGGCGGACACGATGCCCGACTGGACGCCCGGAATGTACTCGCGCGGCACCGAACCGCCGACGACAGCGTTCTCGAAGAGGAAGCCTTCACCGGCCTCCTGCGGCTCGAACACGACCTTGATGCGCGCGAACTGACCCGAACCGCCGGTCTGCTTCTTGTGGGTGTAGTCCACTTCGGCGCGCTGGCTGATGGTCTCGCGGTAGGCCACCTGAGGGGCGCCCACGGTCGCATCGACTTTGAACTCACGGCGCATGCGGTCGACGATGATGTCGAGGTGCAGCTCGCCCATGCCCTTGATCACGGTCTGGCCGCTCTCGAAGTCGGTCGAGACCTGGAAGGAGGGATCCTCCTGCGCCAGACGGGCCAGCGCCTGACCCATCTTCTCCTGGTCGGCCTTGGTCTTGGGCTCCACGGCGACCTCGATCACGGGATCGGGGAACTCCATGCGCTCCAGGATGATCGGCTTGGCCGGGTCGCAGAGGGTCTCACCGGTGGTGGAGTCCTTCATGCCGACCAGGGCGACGATGTCGCCGGCCATTGCCTCATCGATCTCTTCGCGGTGGTTTGAGTGCATCAGCAGCATGCGGCCGACGCGCTCGCGCTTGTCCTTGACCGAGTTGAGCACCGAGTTGCCCTTGGTCAGCTTGCCCGAATAGACGCGAACGAAGGTCAGGGAGCCGACAAAGGGGTCGGTCATGATCTTGAACGCCAGGGCGCTGAGCGGCGCGTCGTCATCAGCGGGACGGGTATCCGTCTCCTCGCTGTTCGGCTTGACGCCCTTGACGGGCGGCACGTCGACGGGGCTCGGCAGGAAATCCACAACCGCGTCCAGCAGCGGCTGGACACCCTTGTTCTTGAAGGCGGAGCCACAGAGGACCGGGACGAACTTCAGGCCGCAAGCGCCCGCACGGATGCAGCGCTTCAGGGTGGCCTCGTCGGGCTCGTTGCCCTCCAGGTAGGCTTCCATGGCGTCGTCGTCCATCTCGACCGCCAGCTCGATCAGGGCCTCGCGGTACTCCGCGGCCTGGTCGGCGTAGGCGTCGGGGATGTCGACGATGTTGAACTTGGCGCCCAGGCTCTCGTCTTCCCAGATGATCGCCTTGTTGGCCACCAGGTCGATCACGCCCTCGAACTCGGCCTCGGAGCCGATCGGCAGCTGAGTGACGGCCGGAACGGCGCCCAGGCGGTCCTTCATCATCTCGACGCAACGGAAGAAGTCCGCACCCATGCGGTCCATCTTGTTGACGAAGCAGATGCGCGGAACCTTGTACTTGTCAGCCTGACGCCAGACGGTCTCGGACTGCGGCTCGACACCGGCGACCGAGTCGAACACGGCAACGGCGCCGTCGAGCACGCGCAGGGAACGCTCGACCTCGATGGTGAAGTCGACGTGGCCCGGGGTGTCGATGATGTTCACCCGGTGGTCGCGCCAGAACGCGGTGGTCGCGGCGGAGGTGATGGTGATGCCACGCTCCTGCTCCTGCTCCATCCAGTCCATGACCGCGGTGCCCTCGTGGACCTCGCCGATCTTGTAGGACTTACCGGTATAGAAAAGGATGCGCTCGGTCGTCGTCGTCTTACCGGCATCGATGTGAGCCATGATGCCGATGTTACGATAGTGGGTGAGCGGCGTCTGACGGCCAGCCATGATAAACCTCGTTTACCAGCGGTAGTGGGAGAAGGCCTTATTGGCCTCGGCCATGCGATGCGTGTCCTCACGCTTCTTCACGGCCGCCCCACGATTGTTGGATGCATCGATCAGCTCGTTGGCGAGCCGGTCGACCATGGTCAGTTCGCTGCGAGAGCGCGCGGCCGTGATCAGCCAACGGATGGCCAGAGCCTGCGCGCGGATCGAGCGAACCTCGACGGGAACCTGGTAGGTGGCGCCGCCGACCCGGCGGGAGCGCACCTCGACTTCCGGGCGCACGTTGTCGAGCGCCTCGTGGAAGACCTTCACGGGATCGCCCTTCAGCTTGCCCTCGATCTGATCGAAGGCGCCGTAGACGATGCCCTCGGCAACCGATTTCTTACCGTCGAACATCAAGTTGTTCATGAACTTGGAAACGACGACGTCGCCGAATTTCGGATCCGGCAGAACTTCACGCTTCTCTGCGCTGTGACGACGCGACATGACGCTTGTCCTTCCTTACTTCGGACGCTTGGCGCCGTATTTCGAACGGCGCTGGCGGCGATCCTTGACGCCCTGCGTGTCGAGGGTGCCGCGAATAACGTGATAGCGAACGCCCGGAAGGTCCTTCACACGGCCGCCGCGGATCATGACCACGGAGTGCTCCTGAAGGTTATGTCCCTCGCCGGGAATGTAGCTGGTGACCTCAAAGCCGTTGGTCAAACGGATGCGGGCGACCTTACGAAGAGCCGAGTTCGGCTTCTTCGGCGTGGTGGTGTAGACGCGCGTGCACACGCCGCGCTTCTGCGGGCAGGCCTCCAGCGCCGGAACCTTATTGCGCGCCAGCTGCGGCTTGCGCGGCTTGCGGATCAATTGGTTGATCGTGGGCATACGTCAGTTCCCCAAACAAACCCTGAGTTCAAAACAAAGCACCGCGAAGGAGCGATTAAATCTCGCACCCTTTGCGGATCTGCAAGACCGTCCAATCGTGCGGACGGTTATGTAACGTCCCGTAAATCCCGGAGCCTGCGTCTAGACCGTGAAAGGTCTACCACCAGCCCCCTGAAAGGTCGGCGCATACTATGTATCCGCCCCCTACTCGTCAAGCCATAGAGAAGGACTTTTTCAAGCAGGTGTAAGAGCGCCCCCGAAGCGCCGATTCCTGAAAGAATCTTGCGTCTTCGGAGGCGTTCTCGTAACGGGCCTTAAAAGTGGCCTCAGCCCTCGGCCGGAGACTCGGCCCCGGCGCCCTCTTCCGCCGCCGCCGACTCGCTTTCGAGAGCCAGCTGCTCGGCTTCGCGGGCATCCAGGATGGTCCGGTCCCGCTCGGCCGCGACGCGCTGCATCTTGGCCATGATGGAACCGGTGCCCGCCGGGATCAGGCGGCCGACGATGACGTTCTCCTTCAGACCGATCAGTTCGTCGATCTTGCCCTGCACCGCCGCTTCGGTCAGGACACGCGTGGTCTCCTGGAAGGACGCCGCAGAGATGAAGGAGGTGGTCTGCAGGCTCGCCTTGGTGATGCCCTGGAGCACCGGCTTGCCCTCGGCCGGGCGGCCGCCGTCGGCGATCGCCTTGTCGTTGATCGCCTCGAACTCCTCCCGGTCGGCCTGCTCGCCCACCAGGAAGGTGGTGTCGCCGGCCACCGTGATCTCGACCTTCTGCAGCATCTGGCGAACGATCACCTCGATGTGCTTGTCGTTGATCTTCACGCCCTGCAGGCGATAGACGCTCTGGATCTCGTTGATGAGATACTCGGCCAAGGCCTCGACGCCCATCACCTCCAGAATGTCATGCGGAACCGGGTTGCCGTCCATCAGCAGGTCGCCGCGCTCGACATGATCGCCCTCGTGCACGGCAAGATGCTTGCCCTTGGGGATCAGGTACTCGCTCACCTCCGCGGCCTCGTCGTCGGGACGGATGATGACCCGGCGCTTGGTCTTGTAGTCGCGGCCGAATTCAACGCGGCCCGCGATCTCCGCCAGGATGGCGAAGTCCTTGGGCTTGCGCGCCTCGAACAGCTCGGCCACGCGCGGCAGACCGCCCGTGATGTCGCGGGTCTTGGAGGACTCGCGCGGGATACGGGCCAGCACATCGCCGGCCTGGACCTTCGCGCCGTTCTCCACCGACAGAATGGCGTCCATCGAGAGGAAGTAGCGGGCCTCCATGCCGTTGGCCAGGGTCACCACGTTGTCCTTGGCGTCGCGCAGGGTGATGCGCGGCTTCAGGTCTGTGCCCTTGGGCTGCTGCTTCCAGTCGATGACCACGCGGTTGGAAATACCGGTGGTCTCGTCCATCTGCTCCTTGATCGAGATGCCTTCGACCAGGTCCACGTAGTTGGCGGTACCCTCACGCTCGGAGATGATCGGCGTGGTGTAGGGGTCCCACTCGGCCAGGCGCGCGCCCTTGGTGACGGGCTTGCCTTCCTCGGCCAAGAGACGCGCGCCGTAGGGCACGCGGTGACGCGCCCGCTCGCGGCCCTGATCGTCGATCAGCACGACCTCCATGTTCCGGGACATGGCGATGGCCACGCCCTCGGAGTTGTGGACAACGTTCTTGTTGTTCCACTGGATCATGGCGTCGCTGGACGCCTCCACGCTGGACTGCTCGGCGCCACCCTGCGCCGCGCCGCCGATGTGGAAGGTGCGCATGGTCAGCTGCGTGCCAGGCTCGCCGATCGACTGAGCGGCGATGACGCCCACGGCCTCGCCCTGGTTCACGTGCGTGCCGCGCGCCAGGTCGCGTCCGTAGCAGGCCGCGCAGACGCCGCCCCGGCTCTCGCAGGTCAGGGTGGAGCGGATCTTCACCAGATCGATGCCGGCGGTCTCCAGCTTCTCGACCTGCGGCTCCTCGATCAGCTCGCCCTTCTTGACCAGGATGTCGCCCGAAAGCGGGTCCTTCACGGCCTCGGCCACGGTCCGGCCCAGGACGCGCTCGCCCAGGGTCGCGATCACCTCGCCGCCGTCCATGACGGGGCGGATGGTCAGGTGGCCGTCGGTGCCGCAGTCCTCTTCGACGATGATGCAGTCCTGCGCCACGTCGACGAGGCGGCGGGTCAGGTAGCCCGAGTTCGCCGTCTTCAAGGCGGTGTCGGCCAGACCCTTACGGGCGCCGTGGGTGGAGTTGAAGTACTCCAGCACGGTCAGGCCTTCCTTGAAGTTGGAGATGATCGGCGTCTCGATGATCTCGCCCGAAGGCTTGGCCATCAGGCCGCGCATGCCGGCCAGCTGCTTGATCTGAGCCGCCGAACCACGGGCGCCCGAGTGGGCCATCATGAAGACCGAGTTGATCTCCTTGCCCTTGGCGCCCGACATGACCTTCATCATCTCTTCGGCCACGCGGTCGGTGGTGGAGGACCAGACGTCGACCACCTTGTTGTACTTCTCGCCGCGGGTGATGAGGCCTTCCTGGTACTGCTGCTCGAACTCCTTGACCTGCTCCTGGGCCTCGTCGACCAGCTTGGTCTTGGCCTCGGGGATGATCAGGTCGTCCTTGCCGAAGGAGATGCCCGCACGGCAGGCGTAGGCGAAGCCCAGGCCCATGATGCGGTCGCAGAACAGCACCGTCTCCTTCTGACCGCAGTGGCGGTAGACGGAGTCGATCACCTCGGTGATCTCCTTCTTGGTCAGAAGGCGGTTGATGGTGCTGAAGGGCAGCTTCTTGTTGATCGGCAGAACCTGACCCAGAATCATGCGGCCCGGCGTGGTGTCGATCACCTGAACGATGGGATCGCCGTTCTCGTCCACGGTCTCGTAGCGCGCCTTGATCTTGGCGTGCAGCGACAGCTCGCCGGACTCGATGGCCAGCTCGATCTCGCCCATGGAGCCGAGCACCATGCCCTCGCCCTTCTCGCCCTCGGTCTCCATCGTCAGATAGTAGATACCGAGCACGATGTCCTGCGAGGGGACGATGATGGGCTTGCCGTTGGCGGGCGACAGGATGTTGTTGGTCGACATCATCAGCACGCGCGCTTCCAGCTGCGCTTCCAGCGACAGCGGAACGTGCACGGCCATCTGGTCGCCGTCGAAGTCGGCGTTGAAGGCGGTGCAGACCAGCGGATGGAGCTGGATCGCCTTACCCTCGATCAGAACCGGCTCGAAGGCCTGGATGCCCAGACGGTGCAGCGTCGGCGCCCGGGTCAACATGACCGGGTGCTCGCGGATCACCTCTTCCAGGATGTCCCAGACTTCCGGACGCTCCTTCTCGACCATCTTCTTGGCGGCCTTGATGGTGGAGGCCATGCCATAGAGCTCGAGCTTGGAATAGATGAAGGGCTTGAACAGCTCCAGCGCCATCTTCTTGGGCAGACCGCACTGGTGCAGCTTCAGCTCCGGGCCGACCACGATGACCGAACGGCCCGAGTAGTCGACGCGCTTGCCCAGAAGGTTCTGACGGAAGCGGCCCTGCTTGCCCTTCAGCATGTCGGAGAGCGACTTCAGCGGGCGCTTGTTGGCGCCGGTGATGACGCGGCCCCGGCGGCCGTTGTCGAAGAGGGCGTCCACCGATTCCTGCAGCATGCGCTTTTCGTTGCGCACGATGATGTCGGGCGCGCGCAGCTCGATCAGCCGCTTCAGACGGTTGTTGCGGTTGATCACGCGGCGATAGAGATCGTTGAGGTCGGAGGTCGCGAAGCGGCCGCCGTCCAGCGGCACCAGCGGGCGCAGCTCGGGCGGGATCACCGGCACGACGTCCAGGATCATCCACTCCGGACGCGCGCCGGACTCGTTGAAGGCCTCGACCAGCTTCAGGCGCTTGACCAGCTTCTTGCGCTTGGCCTCGGAAGTGGTCTCCTTCAGCTCGACGCGCAGCTCGGCCTCGAGCTCCTCGAGGTCCAGCTTGGAGAGGATCTCCTTCAGCGCCTCAGCGCCGATCATGGCGGTGAAGGCGTCCTCACCGTACTCGTCCTGGGCGTCCATGTACTCCTCTTCGGAGAGGAGCTGATGGAGCTTCAGCGGCGAGAGGCCGGGCTCGACCACCACGAAGTTCTCGAAGTAGAGCACGCGCTCCAGCTCTTTCAGCGTCATGTCGATCAGAAGACCGATGCGGCTGGGCAGAGACTTCAGGAACCAGATGTGCGCGACCGGGCTGGCCAGCTCGATGTGGCCCATGCGCTCGCGGCGCACCTTGGCCAGGGTCACCTCGACGCCGCACTTCTCGCAGATGATGCCGCGGTACTTCATGCGCTTGTACTTGCCGCAGAGGCACTCGTAGTCCTTCACCGGACCGAAGATGCGGGCGCAGAACAGGCCGTCGCGCTCCGGCTTGAAGGTCCGGTAGTTGATCGTCTCGGGCTTCTTGATCTCACCGAAGGACCAGGAGCGGATGCGCTCCGGGCTGGCGATCGAAATGCGGATCTGATCGAAGCTCTGCGGGCCAGAGGGCTGACCGAAGAGGTTCATAATGTCGTTCATCGGTATCTCCCGATATCAATTCACCCGAAGGGCGAAAAAGGGGTGGTCTGGACGGCCCCGGAGGACCGTCCGTTCCGCCACGTCGTTTAGAAGCCGGACTGCTTGAGTTCCACGTCGAGGCCGAGCGAGCGCAGCTCCTTGACCAGGACGTTGAAGGACTCAGGGATGCCGGACTCGAAGTTGTCATCGCCCTTGACGATGGCCTCGTAGACCTTGGTCCGGCCGGACACGTCGTCCGACTTGACCGTCAGCATCTCCTGCAGGGTGTAGGCCGCACCGTAGGCTTCCAGCGCCCAGACCTCCATCTCGCCGAAGCGCTGGCCGCCGAACTGCGCCTTGCCGCCCAGCGGCTGCTGGGTGACCAGGCTGTAGGGGCCGATGGAACGGGCGTGGATCTTGTCGTCCACCAGGTGGTGCAGCTTCAGCATGTAGATGTAGCCGACCGTGACCGGGCGATGGAACTTCTCGCCCGTGCGGCCGTCCCACAGCCAGACCTGGCCCGAAGCCTCGTGACCCGCCTTCTCCAGCATCTCGAGGATGTCCTCGCTGCGCGCGCCGTCGAAGACCGGCGTGGCGATGGGAACACCGCCGCGCAGGTTGTCCGCGAGCTCGGCCACATACTGATCCTCGAGATCGGCAATCTCGTTCTTGTAGGTGTCCTTGCCGTAGACGTCGGTCAGCTTCTTGCGGACCCCGTCGAACTTACCCGAGCGCTTGGCGTCGTCCAGCATCTCGCCGATCTGCCGGCCAAGGCCCGCACAGGCCCAGCCGAGATGGGTTTCGAGAATCTGTCCGACGTTCATGCGGCTGGGCACGCCCAGCGGGTTGAGCACGATGTCGACCGGCGTGCCGTCTTCAAGGTGCGGCATGTCCTCGATCGGCATGATCTTGGAGATGACGCCCTTGTTGCCGTGACGGCCGGCCATCTTGTCGCCCGGCTGAAGCTTGCGCTTCACGGCCACGAAGACCTTGACCATCTTCATGACGCCCGGCGGCAGCTCGTCGCCGCGCTGCAGCTTGTCGACCTTGTTCTCGAAGCGCTTCATCAGCGCATCGACCGACTCCTCGAAGACCTTGTTCAGGGCCTCGACGTCGGCCTGGCGCTTGTCGTCCTTGACGGCGATCTGGCGCCACTGGCCCGGGGTGAAGTCGGACAGCACCTTCTCGGTGATCTTGGTGTCCTTCTTGAAGCCCTTGGGGCCGGAAACGCCGGTCTGGCCGACCAGAAGATCCTTCAGGCGGCCATAGAAGCTGCGCTCCAGGATTACCTTCTCGTCGTCGCGGTCCTTGGCCAGACGCTCGATCTCGGCGCGTTCGATGGCGAGCGCGCGCTCGTCCTTCTCGACGCCGCGGCGCGAGAAGACCCGCACCTCGACCACCGTGCCGGAAACGCCCGGGGGCACCCGCAGGGAAGAGTCGCGAACGTCGCTCGCCTTCTCGCCGAAGATCGCGCGAAGCAGCTTTTCCTCCGGGGTCATCGGGGATTCGCCCTTGGGCGTCACCTTGCCGACCAGGATGTCGCTCGCGTTGACCTCGGCCCCGATGTAGACCATGCCCGCCTCGTCGAGGTTGCGCAGGGCGTCCTCACCGACGTTGGGGATGTCACGGGTGATCTCTTCCTGGCCCAGCTTGGTGTCGCGGGCCATGACCTCGAACTCCTCGATGTGGATCGAGGTGAAGACGTCATCGCGCACGATCCGCTCGGAGATCAGGATCGAGTCCTCGAAGTTGTAGCCCATCCACGGCATGAAGGCGCAGAGCACGTTGCGGCCCAGCGCCAGCTCGCCGAACTGCGTCGAGGGGCCGTCGGCGATGATGTCGCCGCGCAGCACCTCGTCGCCCACCTTCACCAGCGGACGCTGGGTGATGGAGGTGTTCTGGTTGGAGCGCTGGAACTTCAAGAGGTTGTAGATGTCCACGCCCTGCTCGCCGCTCGAGGTCTCCTCGGTCACGCGCACCACGATGCGGGTGGCGTCCACCTGGTCGACCACGCCCGCGCGGCGCGCCACGATGGACGCACCGGAGTCGCGGGCGACCGTACCCTCCATGCCGGTGCCGACCAGCGGCGCCTCGGCCTTCAGAAGCGGCACCGCCTGACGCTGCATGTTGGAGCCCATCAGCGCCCGGTTGGCGTCGTCGTTCTCCAGGAAGGGGATCAGCGCCGCGGCGACCGAGACGATCTGCTTGGGCGACACGTCGATCAGGTCGATGTCCTCGGGCCGGGCCACGATGTACTCGCTCGCCTGACGGCAGGAGACGAGGTCATCCACGAACTTGCCCTTGGCGTCCAGGTTCGCGTTCGCCTGGGCGATGGTGTAGCGCCCCTCCTCCATGGCCGAGAGGTAGATCACCTCGTTGGTGACCTTGTTATCCACCACCTTGCGGTAGGGGCTCTCGATGAAGCCGTACTTGTTGACCCGCGCGTAGGTCGCCAGAGAGTTGATCAGGCCGATGTTCGGGCCTTCCGGCGTCTCGATGGGGCAGATGCGGCCGTAGTGGGTCGGGTGCACGTCGCGCACCTCGAAGCCCGCACGCTCGCGGGTCAGACCGCCCGGACCCAGCGCCGACAGACGGCGCTTATGGGTGATCTCGGAAAGCGGGTTGGTCTGGTCCATGAACTGCGAGAGCTGCGAGGAGCCGAAGAACTCGCGCACGGCGGCGGCCGCCGGCTTGGCGTTGATCAGGTCGTGCGGCATGACCGTGTCGATCTCGACGGAGGACATGCGCTCCTTGATCGCGCGCTCCATGCGCAGCAGGCCCACGCGGTACTGGTTCTCCATCAGCTCGCCGACCGAACGCACCCGGCGGTTGCCCAGGTGGTCGATGTCGTCGATCTCGCCGCGGCCGTCCTTCAGCTCGCAGAGGATCTTGACGATGGCGAGGATGTCTTCCTTGCGCAGCACCCGCATCTCGTCCGACACGTCGTCGAAGCCAAGACGCGCGTTCATCTTCACGCGGCCCACGGCGGAGAGGTCGTAGCGCTCGGAATCGAAGAAGAGACCCTGGAACATGGTCTCCGCCGTCTCCAGCGTCGGCGGCTCGCCCGGGCGCATCACGCGGTAGATGTCGATCAGCGCGTCCTCGCGGCTGCGGTTCTTGTCCGCCGCCAGGGAGTTGCGGATGTAGGGCCCGATGTTGAGGTGGTCGATCGCCAGGGTCGCGATCTCCTTGATCCCGGCCTCGCCCAGCGCCTCAAGCGTCTCGGCGGTGATCTCATCGCCCGCCTCGGCCAGGACCTCACCGGTTTCCATGTTGATCTGATCGCTCGCCAGGTAGTGGCCGACCAGCTCCTCCTCGGTGACCAGGACCTCCTTGAGGCCCGCCTCGGACAGCTTCTTCAGCTGGCGCGGGGTCATCTTGGTGCCGGCGTCGACGACCGGCTTGCCGGTCTTGGCGTCGACCAGCGGAGCAGCCAGCTTGGCGCCCTTCATGCGGTCGGCGTCGAAGGGCGTCTTCCAGCCGTTCTTCACCTTCTTGTAGGTCACCGTGTCGTAGAAGACCCTGAGGATGTCCTCGGGGCTCATGCCCTCGATCTCCTTGGGGTCGACCGGCTCGCCCTTGGCAATCTTGTCGGCGCGCAGCTTCGCGCTCTCCTCGTTGTCGAGGGCGAGCAGGAAGGTCGTCGCCGGCAGCTTGCGGCGGCGGTCGATACGCACATAGACGGTGTCCTTGGCGTCGAACTCGAAGTCCAGCCAGGAGCCGCGGTAGGGGATGACGCGCGCGGCGAAGAGGTACTTGCCCGAAGAGTGAGTCTTGCCGCGGTCATGGTCGAAGAAGACGCCTGGGCTGCGGTGCATCTGAGAGACGATGACGCGCTCGGTGCCGTTGACGACGAAGGTGCCGTTCATGGTCATGAGCGGCATGTCGCCCATGTAGACGTCCTGCTCCTTGATGTCGCGGATCGACCGCGCGCCGGAGTCCTCGTCCACGTCCCAGACCACGAGACGCAGGGTCACCTTCAGCGGCGCGGCGTAGGTCATGCCGCGCTGCTGGCACTCCTCGACGTCGTACTTCGGCTCCTCCAGCTCATACTTGATGAACTGAAGCTCCGCCCGGCCGGAGAAATCGCGGATCGGGAAGACCGACGCGAAGACCTCCTGAAGGCCGCTCGTCGGGCGCGCCTCGGGATCGGTGTCAGCCAGGAGGAACTGGTCGTAGGAGGTTTTCTGAACCTCGATGAGGTTCGGCATTTCCGTGACCTCGGGGATACGCCCGAAGCTCTTGCGAATGCGCCTGCGACCGGTAAAGGACCTCGCCATATTGCAACCCTCGTACACTCTGTTTTGCGGAAGCCGCCGCCCTTGGCCGGGGCCTGTCTTCCGCCTGAAAATCTCTGCCGTGCCGGCGGCCCGCAGGCCGCCTTTTTGCACCCGGAAGCCCCGCTCTCTGCGAAGCTTGCGGCTACAGGCACGAAAAGCCCGCGACGGCACGCCCCTTTTTTTCAAAGGAACGCGCCGTCCAGGCCTAGCCTTAAGTGCGTCGTGTGAAACGCAGCACTTACTTGAGCTCGACGGTGGCGCCAGCCTCCTCGAGCTTCTTCTTGATCGCCTCGGCCTCGTCCTTGGAAGCACCTTCCTTGACGGGCTTCGGAGCGGCCTCAACCAGGTCCTTCGCCTCTTTCAGGCCCAGACCGGTGATGGCACGGACTTCCTTGATGACGTTGATCTTCTTGTCGCCGGCGGCGGCAAGAACCACGTCGAACTCGTCCTTCTCGGCAGCCGGGGCGGCAGCGTCGCCACCGGCAGCAGCGGCACCGGCGACGGCGACCGGAGCAGCAGCGGAGACACCCCACTCCTCTTCCAGACGCTTGGCCAGTTCGGCGGCCTCGAGAACGGTCAGCTTAGAAAGCTCATCAACGAGCTTGTCCAGATCGGCCATTTCATCTTCTCCTTAAAGACTTGAGCTTGTTAGCTAGTTCAGTTGGTGAAAGTCGGGATCACGCGGCTTCGCCTTTTTGGGCATAGGCGTTCAGCAAGCGAGCGAGCTGGCCGGCCGGAGCCTGCGTGACACCGGCGAGCTTCGTCGCCGGGGCCTGCAGGAGACCCACCAGTTTGCCGCGGAGCTCATCCAGGGACGGAAGCTTGGCCAGAGCCTCGACACCGCTGGCGTCGAGAACGGTGGCTTCCATGGCGCCACCGACAATGGTCAGCTTTTCGTTATCCTTGGCGAACTCGACGGCGATCTTCGCTGCGGTCACAGGATCCTCGGAGTAGGCAATACCCGTCGGTCCGGTGAACAGCGACTCGATCGCTTCGAACTTCGTGCCCTTAAGAGCCAGACGCGTGAGCCGATTCTTGGTCACCTTAAAGCTGGCGCCAGCGTCCCTCATCTTCCGGCGCAGGTCCTGCGACTGAGCCACCGTCAACCCATGTTGCTGGGTAACGACGACCACGCCGGCCTGCTGGAAGCGTTCGTTCAGCTGCGTCACCAGTTCTTCTTTTGATGCGCGGTCCACGAATCGTCTCTCCCGTCGCTGGGCCCCGTTCACCCCCGGATGGAGGCGGACCGGAGCCCGTTTGCACGAAGGTCCTCCCGAAGCAATTGCCCCGGTCAGACCCGGTTCGCCTGTCCTAAGAAGCTCAAGCCCTCACCGACCCTCCCCCTTGGGAAGAGGCCGTAAAAACTCGATAACTCCCCGTCTATTGCAGGCCCCCTCTTGCGAGCGGCTTAAGCTGTGTGACCACAGCACCTACAGTCTCGGACAGGTGCCCGCGGCGTCCGGATCCTCTTGGTCCTTCCGCCTCGGGCGATCCCGCTCTCCACATCATCTGCAAAGAGCGGAAACTCCTCGCCCGGAGCAGCTCACGCCGCCCCCGGGCAAATTCCCAATCCCTCAGCCGACGAGGCTGGAGATTTCCAACTTCAGGCCGGGGCCCATGGTAGAGCTGAGCGACACCTTCTTGATGTAGCTGCCCTTGGCGCCCGTCGGCTTGGCGCGGTTGATCGCCGAGACGAAGGCCTTGACGTTCTCAACGAGGGCTTCCTCGCTGAAGCTCGCCTTGCCGACGCCTGCGTGCACGATGCCGGCCTTCTCGACGCGGAACTGCACCTGGCCGCCCTTGGCGTCCTGCACAGCCTGCGCCACATCGGCGGTCACGGTGCCGAGCTTGGGGTTCGGCATCAGACCGCGCGGGCCCAGCACCTTACCCAGACGGCCGACCAGCGGCATCATGTCCGGCGTGGCGATCACCCGCTCGAAGTCCATTTGGCCCGCCTGCACCTGTTCGGCAAGGTCGTCGGCGCCGACAATGTCGGCTCCGGCCTTCTTGGCCTCCTCGGCCTTGTCGCCCTTGGCGAAGACCGCGACCCGGATCGACTTGCCCGTGCCGTGCGGCAAAGTGACGACGCCGCGCACGTTCTGATCGGCATGACGCGGGTCGACGCCCAGGTTCATGGCGATCTCGACGGTCTCGTCGAACTTGGTCTTGGCGCCCTCTTTGACCATCTTCACGGCTTCCACCAGGTCATAGACCGCACGGCGGTCGAGGCCATCGGCGATGCTCGAATAACGCTTACCCTTCTTGGCCATGACTTAGCCCTCCACCTTGAGGCCCATGGAACGCGCGGAGCCGGCGATGATCTTGATCGCGGCGTCCAGGTCGTTCGCATTGAGGTCCTTCATCTTCGCTTCGGCGATCTCGGCCAGCTGGGCCTTGGTCACCACGCCGACTTCCTCCCGACCCGGGGTCTGGGACCCCTTGGAGAGCTTGGCGGCTTTGCGCAGGTAGTAGGAAGCCGGCGCCGTCTTCATCTCGAAGGAGAAGGAGCGGTCCGAATAGGCGGTGATGATCACCGGCGTCGGGGTGCCCTTTTCCATGGATTCGGAAGCGGCGTTGAAGGCCTTGCAGAATTCCATGATGTTCAGACCGCGCTGTCCCAGCGCCGGCCCGACCGGCGGCGAGGGGTTGGCCTGCCCCGCCGGAATTTCGAGCTTGATGTAGCCCGCAATTTTCTTCGCCATAACAAATCACCCTTTCTCGTCTTGGGCTTAGCGGTAAACGGCGGCCGAATGGACTTCGTTTCGGCTTCGCCTCCCGCGGCTCACTCTGGGCCGCCGAAACGGCCCGCTTTCACCCCGATGCTCCGGCCCTTGTCAGGCCTTCTCCACCTGGGCGTATTCCAGTTCCACCGGCGTCGAACGGCCAAAGATGGAGACCGCCACCTTGAGGCGGGCCCGCTCCTCGTCGACCTCCTCCACCGTCCCGTTGAAGGAGGTGAAGGGGCCGTCCGCGACCCGCACCGTCTCGCCCACCTCGAAGGTGACCGAGGGCTTGGGACGATCGACGCCTTCCTGCACCTGATGCAGGATCTGCTGCGCTTCGCGCTCGCTGATCGGCACGGGCTTGCCCTTGCCGCCCAGGAAGCCGGTGACCTTCGGCGTGTCCGTGATCAAGTGCCAGGACTCATCCGTCAGTTCCATCTTCGCCAGCACGTAGCCGGGGAAGAACTTCCGCTCGGAAGAGACCTTCTGGCCGCGGCGCACCTCGACGACCTCTTCGGTCGGCACCAGCACCTGCTCGATCAGATCTTCCATGCCCTTCTGGCGCGCCTGCTCCTTAATGGACTCGGCGACCTTCTTCTCGAAGCCGGAATAGACATGGACGACGTACCAACGAACGGTCATTTAAGGCTCAGCCTCCGATACCCAGTAGTGCCCTGACGCCCAGCGACAGGACCTGATCGACGAGAAAGAAGAACAGCGCCGCCAGGAAGACCATCACGAAGACCATAATGGTGCTGACCGTCGTCTCGCGCCGCGTCGGCCAGGTCACCTTGGAGACTTCCTGCCGCACTTCGCGGATATACTGCGCTACATTCATCTTGGCCATTCTGGCCCTTCCTTCTCATCTCAAACGGCAATCCCGACAGAACAGCCTTGCTCTGCCGGGCGCCTCTTTTTCGCTTCTTTCGCCACCCTGAAGGAAGGTGGCAGGAGTGGAGGGACTCGAACCCCCAGCCCCCGGTTTTGGAGACCGGTGCTCTACCAATTGAGCTACACTCCTACGAGTCTCCACTCCTTCAGAATGTTCGGGGGGCGGAGCTTGCCGCCCCCCTTGGTCCCGTCACAGGCCCATATGGGGCCTGCCTTCGTCTTTCGCTCGTACTTCTTACTGCACGATCGAGGAGACGACGCCGGCGCCGACGGTGCGTCCGCCTTCGCGGATGGCGAAGCGCAGGCCCTCGTCCATGGCGATGGGGGCGATCAGCTCGACCTCCATGGCGACGT
>JARRJC010000042.1 GCA_037379885.1 Limibacillus sp. | reverse complement strand
CGTGAGGAACCAGGGCCCCTTGGCGGGTGACCACGACCTGCCCGATATCCCTGCCTTCGGAGATCTCACTGCTATCCAGGGCGGAGTTCATGCCGCTTTTCCATTCCAAGACCAAGCCCGACTCTTCCAGGCGCCCGGCTTCCTGCAAGCGGCTGAGGGGCCAGGCTTCATCCCCGACAGCCACGACATAGGCCAAGGGCGTGATCCCGTCGGGCAGGTCACCCTGATAGAGAAAGGGAAAGCTGCTGGAGTCATAGCCGCTGTAAGGATTGGACCCATAGGGCCTGAGGTCCTCGTCGCTGGGGACCAGCACCTCCGCGTTTCCTTCCCGCTGCGTGAACGCGCTGAAGGATTCCAGTCTTGCAGGCAGAACGGTAAGTCTTTGGCCCGTCCGCGCGCCAACGATCGCCTCGCCCAGAAACTGCTGCCACCAGGATTCGCTTTGGCGGTCGTACATGACAAGGTCTGAGCGGCGCAGCTTCCCGGTGGTGCCGAACTCCAGAACCTCACCCTCCACCCGCCGGTCGAACACGATGGCGGCGTTGCAAAGCGGACAGTAGGTAACGGCGACCGGGACGCCGGCTATCACGTCGTTCACGATCTCATGCCAGATCAGGATGCGAAGCGGATAGGCGCGGGCGACCCCCTCCACGCTAAGGCCGATCACCGGCTCGCTTCCTGCCAGTCCCTCGATCTGATCGGCTGGCAGGAATCTCGGGTCGTCGATGGAGGGAATGCCATCCTTTGGCGGCCCACCCGATTGAATTTCAGAAAGACCGACGGAGGTCTTTGTGAAGTCTGTCTCAGGCCACTCACTCGCCCAATAGCTTGGTGGGCTCTGCGCCAGTGCGGCAGGGCTTATGAAGAGAACCAACAGAAGGCTTCTCAGAAGAACCATGCGTCGGTTCTAGAACGCCCGGTCCGAGGGGGCAAATAACAAGCCTGTTATTCCTTGAGCCCGGGCGAGACGATCTCCGCTCTTGCCTCGGCATCTCTCAGAAGGGCCTGGTAAAGTCCAGGCTCTCCAGCAGCGTGCTTCTCTCGCAGCGCGGCTACCAGTTCTTCATCCGAGCTGTATCCAAGCGCTTCCAGGTCTGCCTCCCAGCGTGCCGCCCTCTCCGATGCGCTCCCAAGTTCGCGTCCGGCAATCCCCAACGCGTTGGCGACCATGAGCGCATGGAAGCGCTGCTTGCCTTGCAGGGATGGGGCGAGTTCCTCCTTCAGCAGGCGCTGCGCCTCCTCCAGCAGTTCCAGGGCGTTCGGGCGGTCGCTCATGAGGCGGCACTCCAGCGTTCCGGTGAGGTCAGGGTGAGGATGTCGCGTTCCAACCCCGCTATCAGGCGTCCCGTCAAGGCAAGCTCCAGGCTCTTCTGTGATCCGCTTGAGTGCCGGGCGCCTTGCTGAAGCGCAATAACCGCCCAGCGGATATGCGCCATCACTTCCCAGTAGGCCACGGCCTCGTCGTCGATCTCCCGGTCCGATTGGCGCCGGTAGCCTTCATAAAACGCCTCCCGGCTGCCGATCCCGCCCGCTTCGCGGTCCGGCCGGCCGAAGCGCCAGCAGGCGGCCAGGAACCAGCCGAGATCGCTCATGGGGTCGCCCCAAGCGCAGAACTCCCAATCCAGGATGGCGACAAGCCCCTGATCGTCCAGCATGTAGTTCCCGGTCCTGAAATCCTGATGAACGAGGACTAGGCCACCCGCTGGAGGGTCTGGGGCCTGCGCCGCGCACCAGGCCAGCCCCCACTCCAGAGCAGGGCGGCTTTCCCCCAGTTCATCCAGATAGGACCGGTACCTTCTAACGGCGTGTTCGGCGGGAGACCCATCGGGTGTCTCCAGGAAGGCAAGGTCGTCGCGCGGCGGAACGATTGAATGGATGCGTGCCATCTCTTCGCCCAACTGGCGCGCAAGGGCTTCGCGGTCACCGCCAAGGGTCTCATCCTTGACCACCTTGGGGCCCAGCGCCACGCCGGGGAGAAACCGCATAAGATAGAATGGCCGGCCTATCACGCCTTGATCCTGACAAAGCCATAGAGGCTCAGGAACGCTCACGCCAGCGGCCTCTGCCGCCTTCAGAAGGGCGAATTCCTGGGCACGCGTGAGACTGACCGCCACACCGGACGGGGCGTCTGTTCTCAAGACCACCTCCAGCCGCCCGTCGTAGGGGCCACCGTCGATCTCCAGGGTTAGCTTCCAGTTCTCCTGAATGGCGCCGCCAGTAAGCGGGGTGGCATCGGAAACGGTGACGCCCTGCGCTCCCGCCTGCGCTCCAAGCCAGGTCTCAAGGTCTTGCTTTCTTTCTAGCATTGGCATGTCTTCGCCGCCCTGGGACAGGTCAGGACCAGTTCCAGAAGTCGCGCCCTTCCTGCATGAGGAACCGGCAGAGCACCATTCGGTGGACCTCTGAAGCGCCATCGACAAGACGCGCCTGACGGGCGTAGCGGTACATCCACTCCAGGGGCGTATCTTTCGAGTAGCCCCGCGCGCCGCAAAGCTGGATGGCGGTGTCGACCGCCTCATGCAGCGCGTCGGCCACCTCGATCTTTGCCATGGAAACCTCTTTGCGGGCGAAGTCTCCCTGATCGAGCTTCCAGGCGGCCTTCATGGTCAAGAGCCGCCCCACTTCGATCTTCATGGCGGCGGCGCCCAGAAGGTTCTGCACCGACTCCCGATCCGCCAGGCTTTGACCGAAGGAGCGGCGTTCATTGACATAGGCCGAGGCAATCTCAAGCGCGCGGCGCGCCATGCCAAGCCAGCGCATGCAGTGGGTCAGGCGTGCCGTGCCAAGGCGGATCTGGGTCAGCTTCAGGCCATCGCCCACCTCCATCAGGCGGTTCTCGTCGGGGATCGTCAGGCCCTCGAACACCAGTTCGCAATGACCGCCGTGTTCCTCAGGGCCCATGATTGGGATCCGCCGGACGATCTCCCACCCTGGCTGGTCACGATCGAACAGAAAGGCGGTCAGACCCTTCCGCGGATCGTCGGACGTCCGGGCGATCAGGATGAAGTGCTGGGCCACGCCCGCCCCGGTTATGAACCATTTCCGTCCATTGACGACCCAATCATCCCCTTGGCGCTCGGCTTTCGTGAGCATCTGCGAGGGGTCGGACCCGGCGCCGGGCATGGGTTCCGTCATGGCGAACGCGGAACGCACCTTGCCCTCGACGATAGGCTGCAGCCAACGGTCCTGCTGATCCGGGCGGGCAACCTTCTCCAGCACGATCATTTTGCCGTCGTCCGGCTCCGCGCTGTTGAAGGCGACAGGCCAAAAGATCGAGCGGCCCATTTCCTCATAACAGGCCGCCATCCCCACGATGGAGAGGCCCTGCCCGCCGCGTGCAAGCGGCATCTGGGGAGCCCATAGACCGGCCGACTTCACCTTGGCGCGCAGCTCTTCGAGCCTGTCGCTGCGAATGTTCTCATGGTCGTCGTAACTGCTTGGATCGCCCTCAAGAGGAAATATCTCGCCCTGGACGAAATCGCGGATGGCGATGCGAAGGTGTTCCTGCTCTTGAGATAAGTTGAAGTCCATAGTTAGATACTACCTATATCTCTTTGATTTATATAATTGATGACTGCCCACCGTCCACGACGACGACGGATCCCGTCATGAACCCGCCGGCATCTCCGGCCAGCAAAAGCAAGGGGCCGTCCAGATCGTGCAGCCGCCCAAAGCGGCGTTGGGGGATACGCTTGCGGATGGCTTCCCCTGCCTGACTGGCGAGAAAGTCCTTGTTGAGATCGGTCTCTATGTAGCCAGGCGCCAAGGCGTTGACCCGTATGCCGTTACGCGCCCACTCCGCCGCAAGCGCCCGGGTCAGGTTGATCAAGGCGGCTTTTGACGCGCCGTAGGCCGGGACGCCCTGGGTTCCGTTTAACCCCAGAATGGATGCGATGTTGATGATGCTCCCGCCCTCGCCATGGGCGGCCATGGCGCGGCCCGCCTCCTGCGCCATGATCCAGGCGCCACGAAGGTTTACCTCTATGACCGAATCCCAATCCTCAAGCGGCGTTTCCAAGGCCGGCGCCGTCTTGGCGACACCAGCGTTGTTCACCAGGATCCGCAGAGGACCGAGCTCCGTTTCCGTTTCCTCCACCGCTCTGGCGACCTGCACCGGGTCGCTGACATCGACCTCGATGGGTAAGGCTCTTGCGCCCTGGTCCTGAAGCTCCTTCGCCAGGGCGACCAACCTGTCGCCGCGCCGGGCCGCCAGGGCGATCTTGGCCCCTGCCCCAGCCAAGACACGGGCAAACCCTGCGCCCAAGCCGCTGGAGGCGCCGGTTACGAGGGCGACCCGGCCGTCGAGAGAAAAGAGGCTATCGGTCATAGGGTCTTTGCTCTCTCCCTTAGATCAAATTTCTGGATCTTGCCGGTCGATGTCTTTGGCAAGGGTCCGAAGATGATGGTCCTGGGCACCTTAAATCCTGCCAAGACGCCGCGGCAGTAGTCTACGATCTCCTGAGGATCCGCCTGCTGTCCTTCTTGGAGCGTCACGAAGGCGCAAGGGGTTTCTCCCCATTTCTCGTCCGGCTTGGCCACCACGGCGGCCTCCAGGATCTTGGGGTGCCGGTAGAGCGCCTCTTCCACCTCCAGGCTGGAGATATTCTCGCCACCGGAGATGATGATGTCCTTGGCCCGATCCTTGACTTCAATGTATCCGTCCGGGTGCTGGACGCCGAGGTCGCCGGTGTGGAACCAGCCGCCGTTCAGGGCCTTCTCCGTGGCCGACGGGTTCTTGAGGTAGCCCTTCATCACGGTATTCGAACGCAGCATGATCTCGCCCATGGTTTCGCCGTCCCAGGGGACCGGTTCCATGGTGTCGGGATCGATCACCAGGGCTTCCTCCAAGGTCACGTGTTTGACGCCCTGACGCGCCATCTTCTCCGACTTCTCCCGGTCGGGAAGATCCTCCCAATTGCTTTGCCAGGCGCAGAGCGTCGCGGGACCGTAACACTCCGTCAGACCATAGAGATGCAAGACGTCAAACCCGGCAGCCGCCATGCGCTGAATCACTGCCGAGGGCGGCGCCGCTCCGCCCGTTGCGATGCGGACGCGGTGCTGGAAAAGCTCTTTCAACTCCGAGGGAGCGTGCGCCAGTAGGTTGAGCACGATGGGTGCGCCGCACATGTGAGTGACCCGCTCCTCACCGATCAGCGGATAGATCAGCGCGGGATCGACCCGGCGCAGGCAGACATGGGTCCCGGAAGCCGCCGTGACCGCCCAGGTATAGGTCCAGCCATTGCAGTGGAACATCGGCAGGGTCCAGAGGTAGACCGTCTCCGGCGTCAAACCGAAAGCCACGAGGTTCCCGAGCGCGTTCAGGTAGGCACCTCTGTGGTGATAGACCACCCCTTTGGGGTCGCCGGTCGTGCCGGAGGTGTAGTTGAGCGCGAGCGCCTGCCACTCGTCCTCAAGCCGGTTGCCTTCGAAGGAGGGATCACCCTCCGCCAGCAAGGCGTCGTAGTCGAGAGAGCCGAGCAGCGCCCCGCCCTCGCCCTCGGGATCATCGAAATCGATGACGGTGGGCGGGGTGTCGAGCATGGCGAGGGCCTTGCCAATAACCTCCGAGTACTCGCTGTCGGCGATCAGGATCTTGGCCTCGCCATGCTTGAGGATGAAGGCGATGGTCGCTGGATCCAGGCGCGTGTTAAGCGCGTTCAAGACCGCGCCCGCCATGGGAACGGCGTAGTGAGCTTCCAGCAGTGGCGGAGTGTTGGCGGCCAGTATCGCCACGCTCTCACCCTTCCCGATCCCGCGCTTTACGAGGGCCGAGGCGAAACGGCAGCAACGATCCTTGAACTCGCGGTAAGTCATGCGGGTCTGCCCATGCACAACGGCCGTCTTATCCGGGTAAACCGCCGCCGAGCGGAAAAGGAAGGAGATTGGCGAAAGCGGCACGTAGTTCGCCGCGCCCTTTTCCAGGTCGCGCTCGAAGATGTCGGCACCGTCGCTTGCCGTCATGTCTCATCCTCCCTACCTGCTTATTGTCCCACGGCGGGTCGCGTTCAGCGGCTTCTTCGCCTAAGGTTGCGGACGTGAGCTGGATTAATCAAGCGCCACAACGCCTCCTGCGCGCACAGAAACCAAGGAGCCACATTTCCTATGCGTATCGACATCTTCTCCGACACGGTTTGCCCCTGGTGCTTCATCGGCAAGCGACGGTTGGAGCGTGCGCTGGAGGGTGTGCAACCCGAGGAAGTCGAGATCCATTGGCGCGCCTTTCAATTGAACCCTGACATGCCGGCGGAAGGCATGGATCGCCGCCAGTACCTGGAGACCAAGTTCGGCGGTCCGGACGGCGCGCAACAGGTCTATCAGCAGATCGCCAGCGCGGGCGACGGCGAAGGCATCGATTTCCAATTCAAGTCGATCGAGCGGACGCCGAACTCGGTGCAGTCACATCGCCTGGTCCGCTTCGCCAGCAGCCAGGGCAAGCAGGATGCCGTGGTCGAACGCCTCTTCAAGGCCTACTTCCTGGAAGGCCAGAATATCGGCGACGATGCTGTGCTTGTCGAACTGGCGGTGGAGGCCGGCCTCGACAAGGCGGAAGCCGAAGCCTTCATCGCAGGCGATGAACACCGCGAGGAGATCCTCGCCGAAGACCTCTATGCGCGCCAGCAGGGCATCAACGGCGTGCCCTGCTTCATCTTCAACGGGCGCTATGCCCTTTCTGGCGCGCAGGACCCCAGCGTTCTCCGCAAGGTGATCGACAGTCTTCTGGCGTCAGAGGATGGAACCCTGCCCGGCGTCGAAGAGCAGGAGGCCTAGGCCGCCTGCGCCATCTCCGCGAGGTCGTTCAACAGGAGACGCACGCCCTTCAGCCGGTCGCGCGAAGAGGTCCAGGAACGGCGATAGACCAGACGATGGTCGGGCCTTAGCTGCACCTTTCCGACTTGCTGCTGGATCAGGGATACGAGGGCGCCCGGGTTCGGGAAGCTATCGTTGTGGAAAGCGATCACCAGACCTTTGGGGCCGGAGTCCACCTTCTCTACGCAGGCCCGGCGGCAGAGCTGCTTGATGGTCATGACATCCAGCAGGTTTTCCACTTCCTCCGGCAGCGGGCCGAAACGGTCGATGAGTTCGGCGGCGAAGGCCTCGATTTCCTGCCTGTCTTCAAGCTGAGACAGGCGGCGATAGAGTCCGAGACGGACATCCAGATCGGCCACGTAGGCCTCCGGGATCAAGACCGAGGTGCCAAGATTCAGTTGTGGCGACCAGGCATCGGGCAACTCGGACGTTTCCGCCTCCCCCTTCGCTGTCGCGACGGCCTCTTCGAGCATCTGCTGGTACAGCTCAACCCCGACTTCCCGGATGTGTCCTGACTGCTCTTCACCCAGCAAGTTGCCCGCGCCACGGATATCCAGATCGTGGCTGGCAAGGGTGAAGCCTGCGCCGAGGTGGTCCAAGGTCTGCATCACGTGCAGGCGGCGCTGCGCCGTGCTTGACAGCAGGCGGCCCGGCGGAAGCGTCAGATAGGCATAGCCCCGGATCTTCCCCCGCCCGATCCGGCCCCGGAGCTGATAGAGCTGCGATAGCCCGAACATATCCGCCCGGTGAATGATCAGGGTATTCGCCGTCGGGATATCCAGCCCCGACTCCACGATGTTGGTTGAGAGCAGCACGTCGAAACGCCGCTCGTAGAAGCCGGTCATGACCTCTTCCAGTTCATTGGGCGTCAGGCGGCCGTGGGCGATGCCAACCTTCACTTCCGGTACGAGGTCCTTTAGCCGCTGCTCGAGAAGAGGCAGGTCCTCAAGCCTCGGGCAGACATAAAAGCTTTGGCCGCCGCGATGGAGTTCACGCAGGATCGCCTCGCGGACGACGATGGGATCATAGGGCAGAACAAAGGTCCGCACGGCGAGCCGGTCGACAGGTGGCGTTGCGATCAGGCTCATTTCCCGCAGGCCCGACATGGCCATCTGCAGGGTCCGGGGTATCGGCGTTGCGGAGAGAGTCAGGACGTGGACGTCCGCGCGCAGCTGTTTCAGCTTTTCCTTCTGCTTCACGCCGAAGTGCTGCTCCTCGTCCACGATCACCATGCCCAGGCGCTTGGCCTTGACCCCCTCGCCCAAGAGCGTGTGGGTACCGATCACGATGTCCAGGGTGCCTTTGGACAGCTCCTCCTTTACCAACTTGGAGTCCTTTGCGCCGACCAGGCGGGACAGCATGCCGATCCGGACCGGCATGCCGGCGAAGCGCTCCTTGAAGGTCGCATAGTGCTGGCGCGCCAGGAGTGTGGTGGGAACGATCAGGGCGACCTGCTGGCCGGACAAGGCGACGAGGAAGGCCGCACGCAGGGCGACTTCTGTCTTTCCGAAGCCGACGTCTCCGCAAACCAAACGGTCCATTGGCCGGCCTGAGGAAAGATCATCGATCACCTGGGAGATGGCGCGCTCCTGGTCCTCGGTCTCGGGATAGGGAAAGCGCGCGCAGAACTCCTCATAAAGTCCGGCCGGCTGTTCGATGGGCGGAAGTGAGCGAAGTTCCCGCTGCGCAGCGATCTTCATCAGTTGCTCGGCGATCATCTTCAGGCGCGCGCGGACCTGGGCGCGCCGGGCCTGCCACTGCCCCTGCCCCAGCCTGTCCAGCTCGACGGAACTGGAATCAGAGCCGTAGCGGGACAGCACCTCGATATTCTCCACCGGAACAAAGAGCCGGTCGCCGCCGTGGTAGACGACCTTCAAGCAGTCGTGGGGCGCCCCACCGACATCGATGGTGAGCAGTCCGTCATAGCGTCCGATGCCGTGATCCACATGGACAACGATGTCGCCTTCGGAAATGGAGGAGACTTCGCTCAGGAAGTTGTCAGACCGGCGTTTGCTCTTGCTGGCGCGGCCCAAGCGTTGACCCAGAATGTCCTGTTCGGAAACAAAGCTCACACCACCGATGGTGAAACCGCGCTCGGCATCCAGCAGGATCAATCCAATGGTTCCAACCGGAAGCGCTTTGGCCTCTTCCCAGCTCTCGACCGTGACGATCGGGCGGGTAAGATGCTCGGCCAGCAAGCCGCGAAACCGTTCCCGCGCCCCCTCGGTGGCGCTCACGATCACAACGGAATGCTTGGCCCGCTCCATAGCCTGGCAATGGTCTTCAAGCGCCTTGTAGAGCGCGGCCACGCCCTCGATCCGGGCGTCCGCGAAGGACGGACCTGGCTCTCCACCGAGGTCGACCACCTCCTGTCGGCTCGTCTCTGGTGCGGAAAACTCATGGAAGTAGCCGCGGGCGCGACTCTCCAGTAGGGCATTCCATTCGCTCTCTTCCAGGTAGAGCGCCTTTGGCGGCAAAGGATGGTAGACGCCCTCTTCCTGACCCTTGGGGTCTGCTGCGGCTACGGCGCGCCTTGCTTCATAGAAATCCCGGACTGCCTCCAGTCGCGCGGCCCTAACTTCCTCGGCGCGGGGATCGAAGGTTATGGCGGCATCGTCCGGGCAGTAGTCGAGCACCCGCTCCAAATGGTCATGAAACAGGGGCAACCAGTGCTCCATGCCCTGTTGCGGTCGGCCTTCGCTGACAGCCTCGTAGAGAGGGTCTGCGAGACCGGAGACACCGAAAGATTCCCGGTAGCCTGAGCGAAAGCGGGCGATGCTCTCCTCATCCAGCAGAAGCTCATTGACCGGGCGCAGGACAAGCTCTGGCAGCGCCCCGCTGCTCCTCTGACTCAAGGGGTCGAAAGAGCGCAGCTGTTCCAGTTCATCCCCGAAGAAATCGAGACGGACCGGCAGTTCCTGTCCGGATGCGAAGACATCGACGATCCCGCCCCGCAACGCGTACTCCCCCGGCTCGCCCACCGTATTCACCCGGAAATATCCGTTCTCACGCAGGAAAGCGATCAACTCCTCCGGCGCACAGCGGGACCCGGGCTTCAGGTTCAGGACCCGGCCTTCAAAGAGGCTGCGGGGCGGTACCCGTTGCAGGAAGGCGTTGACCGTCGTGATGACCAGCCGCCCGGCTTTGGGCGCCGGCTGCAGCAGCCGGCTCAAGCTGTCGATGCGTCGGGAGACGATGTCACGATGCGGCCCGACCCGGTCGTAGGGCAGGCAGTCCCAGGCGGGAAGAATCAAAACCTCGGGGCGGTCGTCGAAGAAGCGCACCAGTTCCGCCAACCTTGCCATCCGCGCATCGTCCCGCGCGACATGGAGCAGCGTACGCCCCGCTGCAGGCGTCAGGCTTTTGGCCAGGAACCAGCCGTCCACCCCCTCTGGCGCCCGGCTTAGAGCCAGCGGTTGCCCAGCTGCAAAAAGATCTTTCATTCCAGGCGTCTACTTATCTTTCTGAAAGTCGATCATGGCCCGCATGATGGGCGTCTCAAGGTCTTCAGGAAGAGGGATTTGGCCGGTCAGCCAAGTGACCAGGCTGGGATCGGGCAGCCTCAGAATCGTTTCGAACTCATCCAGATCCTCGTGGCCCATGCCGGCCAGAGCCGAGTCCGCGAAGGGGCCTATCAGAAGATCCGCCTCCTTGGTGCCCCGATGCCAGGCGCGGAAGCGCAAGCGCTTGCGGCGTATTTCGAGATCGTCGCGGCTAAATTCGGGATCGGTCATTGTCTCTCTTCCATGAAGCTGGCGTAGGATATAGAGCGAAGCGGCGGCGCTGTCAGCCGGGCAATCCCTCCGGGCGGCGCTTTCTCCTAGTATGATCCCCAGCCCTCTTTATCTGGGCCGGGTCGGCGGAAGTGAGCGAAGCGAAGGTGAGACCGGAAATCCTTTTCCCCCTGTTCCAGCCGATCACAAGCCTAGCCGGCGTGGGGCCGCGGCTCGCCAAGCTCTTCGAGCAACTCGCCGGTCCGAAGGTGGTCGACCTCTGCTGGCACCTGCCCAGCGGTTTGATCGACAGACGTTATGCGCCGAAAGCCGCCGAGGCCGAACCTGGCCGAGTCGCGACCATCGAGCTGACGGTGATGGACCACCGGCCGGGCCGAACATCGCGGCAGCCTTACCGCGTTCTTTGCTCCGACTCCAGTGGGGAACTGGAACTGGTTTTCTTTCATGCAAGGCCCGACTATCTGAACCGCCTTTTGCCGATTGGCGAGCAGGTATTGGTCTCTGGTCGGGTGGAGATTTTCGGCGGGCGGCCACAGATGACCCATCCCGACCACGTCGGGCGCCCCCAGGACCGCAAGGAACTCCAAAAGGTCGAGCCGGTCTACCCCTTGACCGCCGGGCTCTCCTTAAAGCTCGTCTCCAAGGCGGTCGCCGCCTCGGTGAAGCTGGCCCCGGAACTGCCCGAGTGGTGTGACCCGGCTCTGGTTGGGCGGGAGGGCTGGGCGCCCTGGCGTGAAGCCCTGGAAAAGGCCCACTCTCCACAGGAGAACAGCGATTTGGCGCCGACCACGCCGAGCCGCCGGCGCTTGGCCTATGACGAGCTTCTGGCCAACCAGTTGGCCCTCGTGCTGATGCGGGCAGCCATGAAACGCAAACCGGGGCGCGTGATCAGGGGGGACGGGCACCTGCGCCGGAAGGTCATTGAGGCCCTGCCTTTCAGTCTCACGTCGTCTCAGCTGCGGGCGGTATCGGAGATCGAGGCCGACATGGCGGATAGCGGGCGCATGCTGCGCCTTCTCCAGGGGGATGTCGGCAGCGGCAAGACAGTGGTCGCCCTGCTCGCCATGCTGATCGCCGTGGAGTCAGGCGCGCAGGCCGCCATCATGGCGCCGACCGAGATACTGGCGCGCCAGCACTATGAAACCCTCAAGCCGCTTGCGGAGGCGGCAGGCGTGGAGATCATCCTGCTGACCGGGCGCGACAAGAGTAAGGCGAGAGGCGAAAGGCTCGCCGCCTTGGCGGAGGGCCGCGCGGCGCTTGCGGTCGGCACCCATGCCCTGTTCCAGCAAGAGGTGGCCTTCAAGGACCTCGCCTTCGCCGTGATCGACGAACAACACCGGTTCGGTGTGCATCAGCGCCTGAACCTCGCGGCAAAGGGCGAGCAGGTGGATGTGCTGGTCATGACCGCCACGCCCATACCGCGGACTCTCATGCTGACGGCCTATGGCGACATGGTCAGCTCGCAGTTGACCGAGAAGCCCGCGGGCCGGAAGCCGGTCGACACCAGAACCTTGCCGTTGGAGCGCCTTCCCGATGTTGTTGAGGGCCTGAAGCGGGCTCTGGATGGCGGCGCGCGGGTCTATTGGGTCTGTCCCCTGATATCGGAATCGGAGAACAGCGATCTCGCTGCGGCGGAGGAGCGCCTACAGCATCTGAGGAAGGTATTCGGGGAAAAAGTGGGGCTGGTGCATGGCCGCATGAAAGGCCCCGAGCGGGACGCGGTCATGACCGCCTTCAAGGCAGGAGAGGTCACGGTTCTGGTCGCGACCACCGTCATCGAGGTGGGAGTGGACGTGCCGGAGGCCACGGTCATGGTGATTGAACACGCCGAGCGCTTTGGCCTTTCCCAACTTCATCAGTTGCGAGGCCGCATCGGGCGAGGCTCCGAGAAGTCGAGTTGCCTCCTGCTCTACCAGCAACCGCTCGGCAGCGTCGCCAGGGCACGGCTTGAGGTAATGCGCGAAACCGAAGACGGCTTCAAGATCGCTGAACAGGACCTGAGGCTGAGAGGCGCTGGCGAGGTCCTGGGGACCCGTCAAAGCGGCATGCCGAGTTTCCGCTTGGCCGACATTGCCATCCATGACGATTTGCTGGCGATGGCCAGAGACGACGCCAAGCTGATCGTGGAACGGGATCCGGATTTGAAGGGTGCGCGCGGCAAGGCGCTGCGCACGCTGCTCTATCTGTTCGAGCGGGACAACGCCGTCAGATACTTGAGGTCCGGATAAGGCTCAGGCGCGCTTGAGTGCCTGGGTCTCTTCCTCCGTGGCTGCGGCCTTCGGGTCTTGGGGCGTGATGATCCCACCCGAAACCACCATCTTCAGCCCCTCCTCCACCGTCATGGAGAGTTTCTGCGTCTCGGCGCGCGGCACGAAAAGCAGGAATCCCGATGTGGGGTTCGGCGTCGTCGGCAGGAAAATATTGACCACGTCGTCCTTGGTCAGTTCCTGAATGTGCCCCTCGGTCTTTCCCGTGACGAAGCCGATCGCCCAGGAGCCTTTGCGGGGGTACTCGAATAGCACCACATCCCGAAAAGCATTGGACTGCTGGGCAATGATGGTTTCGACGATCTGCTTGATCGCGCTGTAGATCGAGCGGGCGACCGGCAAGCGCGCGACAAACCTGTCAGCCACGCCCATGGCGGCCCGCCCGAGCACGCCGGCGGCGATCATGCCGACGATGATTAGGAAGACCACCAGGATGAGAAGTCCCAGGCCCGGGATCGAGAATGGCAGGTAGGTGTCAGGGTTCCAGCGATCAGGGATCAAGGGGACGACCCGGGAGTCGACAAAGGCCAGAACCTCAAGCGCCAGCCAGACTGTCAGGCTGATCGGTACCGTGACCAATACGCCGGTAAAGAAATAGGTCCGCAGGCGCCCCAGAAAGCTTGAGCGCTTGCGCGTCTGTTCCTCTTTCTCCTCGCTGGAAGGCTCCAGAGCCGTCCCGTTCAGTCGAGCCTTCCGCTTGGCCTCGTCCGTAGCCGGCGGGACGATACCCCCTGAAACGACCAGCTTGACGCCAGCTTCAACGGAGATATCGAGGTCGTATACCTCATTGCTTGGAATGAAGAGCAAGAACCCGGTTGTGGGGTTGGGCGTGGCGGGAATGAAAACATTGATCGTCGTGGCGTCCGTCAGGCGCTGAACCTCCCCTTCGGTTTCGCCGGTGACAAAGCCCACCGCCCAAGAGCCGCGGCGCGGATACTCAACCAGCACCACGCGGCGGAATGCCGATGCATCTTGCTGAAGCAATGTCTCAAGGACTTGCTTTATTGAGCTATAAATACTACGGAAAAATGGAATTCGGCTTACCAGCCTCTCCCCTGTCCGCATCAGGGCGCGTCCAAGATATCCGGCGGCCAGAAAGCCGATCAGGGTGAGGCCCACCAGGGCTATGATGACCCCCAGTCCAGGGATGTCGAAGTACGGCAGGTGAACCCACTGCTCCAGGTAGGTCTCCGGGTTCCAGCGCGGCGGGATAAGCGGCTTTACGGTCGAATCGATGAAGGAAATGAAGCGCCATATCAGCCAGATCGTCAGGCCGAGAGGCGCGGTGACCAGAACGCCGGCGAGAAAGTAGCTTCTGAGGCGCAAGCCGAATGGGCCGTGAATCCGTCCATGGCTGGATCCACCGCTTTCTTTGCGCTCAGTCTTCTGGCGTTCTTTCATCCCTGCTCCGCTCCGTTGAGCGCCCGTTGATCAGAAATAGGGAGCCGACGGCCTCTATAACAGGTCATGGATGCGGATTTCACTAGCGGTGAAAAAATTCGATCAGGGCGTCAGCCGTCGCCTCGGGCTGCTCCTCCGGCACGAAATGTCCGCAAGGCAGCGCCCGGCCTTCCACCCGATGCGCGCGCTCCTTCCAGATGCTCAGCACATCGTATGTGCGGCCGACGAGTCCCTTCTCACCCCACAGAACGAGAAGCGGTACGCTGGACTTCCGGCCAAGATCTGCGCGGTCCAGCGTCAGGTCGATGGAAGCGCCCGCTCTGTAGTCCTCGCAGGTCGCATGAATCGTGGCTGGATCGGAAAAGCAGCGGAGATACTCCGCAAAGGCCTCCTCGCTGTAGAAATCCTTCGTACCGCTCCAGGCTGCTAGGGTGGAGCGCAGGTAGAACTCTGGGTCGCCGCCGATCAGGCGCTCCGGAAAGTCGGCCGGTTGAATCAGAAAGAACCAGTGGTAGTAGGCCTTTGCGAAGGCCATGTCGGTTCCTTCGTACATGGCGAGCGTGGGAGCGATATCGAGCACGGCGGCGCGCTCAAGCCTCGCTTCGTGATCCAACATCATCCGATGCGTCACGCGCGCGCCGCGGTCATGGCCCGCGACGCTGAAGCGGTCGAATCCCAGTTCTTCCATGACCCGAACCAAGTCATTCGCCATCGCCCGCTTGGAATAACCGGAGTGATCGTCTCCCGGATCCGGCTTTGACGAATCTCCATAGCCGCGAAGATCCGGACAAACCACGGTGAAGGTCGCGGCGAGCCTCTTGGCGAGCGGCGCCCACATGACATGGGTCTGCGGGTAACCATGGATAAGCAGGAGTGGCGGTCCCTTGCCGCCGATCCGAAGGTTTATCTCGGCCCCCTCGCCGCTCACGCGTTTAAGTTCGTATCCCTTGAACATCGTGTCCCTATCGCTCCCCGCGCCCCGGATGAGGGTTCTCCGCTCATCCTCGCCCAGACTTGATAAATCTCAAGTCTCGTGTTCCAAAAGCCCAATCATGGTCGCCGGACCGCCGTACCAGTCGTGACTATACGCACAAGGACACCCTCATGCCCGATTTGATCCTCCTCCGTCATGGTCAAAGTCAGTGGAACCTTGAGAACCGCTTTACCGGTTGGGTCGACGTGGATTTGACGCCCGATGGTGTGAAGGAGGCGACGCGGGCTGGCGATCTTCTGGCCGCGGAGGGCTTCCAGATTGATCGCGCCTTCACCTCGGTCTTGAAGCGGGCAATCCGGACGCTTTGGATATCCCTCGATCGTCTTGACCAGATGTGGGTTCCGGTAGAGCGGAGCTGGAAGTTGAATGAGCGTCACTACGGCGCGCTTCAAGGATTGGACAAAGCTGAGACCGCCGCCAAATATGGAGATGAGCAGGTCTTGATCTGGAGGCGGAGCTACGACACGCCTCCCCCGCTCCTCGCTTCGGACGATGAACAGCATCCCCGATGGGACCGCCGCTACGCAAATGTCGATGCGGACGATCTGCCGGGCGGTGAAAGCCTAGAGCTTACCCTCCAACGGGTCTTGCCTTACTGGGAGGCTAGTATCGTTCCCTGCCTGAGGGCCGGTGAAACGGTTCTGATCGCAGCGCACGGGAACAGTTTGCGCGCTCTGGTGAAGCATCTGGATGGAATGAGTAACGAGGAGATCTTGAAGCTGAACATTCCAACCGCCTCGCCTCTCCTCTATCGGATGAACGATGACCTCAGCATCGCGGAGAAGCGCTACCGTGGCGGCACAGGGAAAGGCAAAGGCTTGAAGACCTTCCTCCTGATCGCCTTTCTGGGCACCCTACTGGCGGTCAGCAGCGTCGGCGCTTATCTGCTGTGGGATGACATGGCTGGGGTTGAGATCGGCCTTCACGGCTTGGTCGCACTCATCGGTGGGCTCGTCTTGACCTTCCTGGTGGGGGGCGGATTGATGGCGCTGGTTTTCATCAGCAGCCGGAGCGGTCACGATCAACGGGTTGCCGATGCTGAAGGCGTCCACCCTCGCCGTCATCGCGACAGGACTACAAAATAGGCCTGAAACCGGCAGTTTCTCCCACAAAATCTTGAATTAAGCTTTACACGACTCTTGCCAGGACACCATCATCCTGGGGGGTAGTCGTGGCACTGCATTGAGCGGCCTTTCGTGGCGTACGCGTGAGGCTCTTTGCAGGACCCGGCCCTCAAGGTGGGAGACGCGGGGGCGGCCAAAGGCGACCATGAGGTCCAGCGAATACAACGATGGAGTTCTCTCCTGGCTGGTCCGGCGGCTGAGCAACCGTCAGGACAGCGAGCACGAGCAGGCATTGATCCGCCTGGTCGTGGGCTTGCTGACGATCTTCTACTGCGTCAGCTACATCGTATTGACGGACCTGACGCCGCCCTACCCGACCGAGATCATCGCCTCGATCAAGATCGCCACGGTCTTTACCTTTCTGTCGAGCTTCATCCTCGTCCATCTCCTGATCGATCCCGGAAAGTCGGTGATCCGCCGTTCCTTGGGGATGGCCTTGGACCTCTGCCTGATCACCCTCGCCTTGATCCTTGGGGGATCCTTCGCGGCTTTCTGGTATCCGATCTATCTCTGGGTCACGTTTGGCAACGGCTTCCGCTTTGGCGAGAACTACCTCTTCGCTTCCACGGTAGGCAGTCTGATCGGGTTTTCTCTGGTCATCAGCTTTTCGGAGTACTGGCAGCAGCACCCTGCCCTGTCGGCGGGCCTTTGGCTCGGGCTCGTGGTTCTTCCCGGCTATGCTTCCACCCTTATGTCAAAGCTGCGACGCGCCAAGGCGCAGGCCGAAGAGGCTAACCGCGCCAAGAGCCGGTTCCTCGCCAATACCAGTCACGAGCTGCGCACCCCGCTGAACGCGATCATTGGCATGAGCGAACTGCTGCGGTCGACCGACCTCGATGAAGAGCAGCGCGAGATGGTGCGTTCCGTGACCACCGCGGGGCAGTCGCTGCTCGGGTTGATCGACGACATCCTGGACATCTCCCGCATTGAGTCCGCCAAGGCGGTCATCCAGGACGACGACATCGACCTGCATTCAGTGATGAATGCGGTGTCCGAGATCGTGGACAACCAAGCCGCCAGCAAGGGCCTCTTCTTCGAGGTTCACGCCGACCCCCGCATTCCCTATGCGTTGCGGGGAGATGCTCAGTATCTGCGCCAGATTCTGATCAACCTTTCCTCCAACGCCATCAAGTTCACCGAGACGGGCGGCGTCCTGGCAGAGGCGCGCCTGCTGGCCGCGGACGATAACAAGATCACCCTCCGGTTCGAGGTAGTGGATACCGGGATCGGAATGCCGCCGGAAGCTCATGCCCGTATCTTCGAGACCTTCACTCAGGCTGACGACACCACTACGCGGAAGTATGGCGGCACCGGCCTCGGGCTTGCGATTTCGCGCCAGTTGGTCGAGCTCATGGGTGGTCAAATCGGCGTGGAAAGCGAAGTCGGACGCGGCAGCACTTTCTGGTTCGAGATGCCCTTCAAGGTGTCGGAGCCGAAGGAGAGCGAGGGTGAGAAGCAGACACTGAAGGGACGCGCCATCCTCCTGTCCTTCGGCGGCGGCACCCAGGGACTGGCCACCCAGCTCCGTTCAATGGGTTTGTCGGTTTTCCCCTGCCGAGACCCCAAGCAGGCGGCGGCCACGCTCCGTGCGGGCTGGGAAGATCAAGAGCATCACGCGCAGTTGGTGGTGCTCGACGCCCGCAACATGTCCGGCAATGCCGTCTCCGCCATCGCGGCGGTTCGCGCGATCGGATTGGAGGCGCCGAGGGTCCTTATCGCCAAAGAGTCCGAAGGGTTGCGTTCGATGGCGGTCAAGCGTCAGTTCGTTTCGATCCTCACCTCCCCGGATGACGACGACAGCCTTCACAATGCGGTGCATGCGGCGCTGGGGCGCGACCGCAAGGCCATGTTCTATTCCGAGAGAGCCGAGAGCACGCGCCAGAAACGCGATCAGCAGGAGAAGGCAGAGGCGCAGCAGGAAAGCAAACGCGCCTCTGCTGCCGCCGGCAAGGCAGGCAGCAAGCAAACCGACGAGGCGACCCAGTCAACTTCGCGGCCGACGGCATCGGAGACGAAGAAGCCCGCAAGCGCGCCCCGCGCCCTCAAGATCCTCGTTGCTGAGGACAACCCGATGAACCAGCGGGTCATCGCCATGACTTTGCAGCGCGCCGGGCACGAGGTCGTGTTGGCCGACGATGGCGAAGCCGCCCTGGAGGCCTTGGACAAAGACAGCTTCGATATCTTGCTGATGGACATGCATATGCCTCGGATGAGCGGCATCGAGGCGGCGAAGCTCATTCGAATGCAAGAACTCGGCGGCAAGCAGGTGCCGATCATCGGTTTTACCGCAGACGCCACCTCCGAAGCTCGCGATGCGCTTTTGGCCGCCGGCATGAATGCCTGTTTGACGAAGCCGATCGAACCGCAACGCTTATTGCAGGCGGTGATGGAGATGGTTCCCGCGGAAAGCGACGAGGGAGAGGCGCCACCTCAGAATCGCGATTTCAAGGTTCTCTCTGGGAAAGTGCTGACCCACCCCCGGTTCGACAGCCGGGAGCGCAGTCCCCTGGTGGACAAGTCGGTCTTGGAAACGCTTTTGGAGGAAGACCACGGCAAATCCCTCGCGGAGGAACTGCTCAGCGCCTTCAAGGAACACGGGAAGCGCACCTTGAAGCGTTTGGAACTAGCCGCGCAAAGTCAGCGGTACAACAAGTTCATCGAGCTTTGCGTCGAACTCCATGAGAGCGCTGAGGATATCGGCGCGCTTCGTCTGGCTGGAACTCTGGAGCGCGCGCGGCAGTTGAGCATGCGTGAATTCGAAGCTCAGGCCGCCCGCTTCTCGGACCAGATCGGCAGCGAGTTCCACGACAGCAGCAACGCCTTCGACGCCTTCCTGGAACAGAAGCTGCACGGCTGAAGCGCTACAGCAAAAAGGCCCGGCATTTCTGCCGGGCCCTCTTTGCTTTGTGGTTCCTGCGCGTTACCCCTCAAGGGGACGGGCTGCCCTGCGTTCCTGCATGAGAGCCAGACGTTCCATCTTGCGAAGATCTTCCTCGCCGAGGGTAAGCGCGGTATCGACCCAATCCACCGTGGTGTCGTAGAGCTCTTCATAGGAGAGCGGATTCACGCGGTGCCTGGCGCGATAGATCGCGAGGTTTGCGGCATGGCGGCGCGCGTTCCTGGCGGCAAAGTCCATAACGGCCGACTTGCCTTCGCCGTCCTCCACCAGCATGTCGACAAGGCCGACCTCGTAGAGCTCTTCAGCCGTGTAGATCTTGCCGGAGAGAATCATCCGTTCCGCAACCACCGTGTCGACCCGGCGGGCGATCAGGCTGTAAGCACCCATGCCGGGGAAAAGATTGAACAAGACCTCCGGCAGGCCGAACTTCGCGCTGCGCTCCGCGATCACGTAGTTGGAAGAGATTGCCGCCTCGAACCCGCCGCCAAGAGCGTCGCCCTGAACAAGCGAGATCGTCATGACCGGCAGGCCGTTGCACATGGCGTTGTTGTAGACAAGGTCCACACAGTTGGTGGCATAGGAAAGCAGGTCGCCCCTGCGCCCCTCCCGGATCAACTGCACGAAGAGACGGAGGTTGCCGCCCAAACTGAAGATGCCCGGCGTGGTGCTGCCGAAAACCATGTACTTGAAGGGAATGACCGAGGGTTCGGCGCGCAGGTAAGTGTGACGCACCATGTCCTGCAGCTGGCGACCTTCGGAGAGGAAGGTCTCCTCGACACAAGGAACGCCATGGTGACGCATCATGGTCCAGAGCACGCCACTATCGACGTCCATGTCCACTTCAAGCGCTTTGTAGCTTCTCGACTTCTGCAGCCAACCGATGACCTTGGGCCAATCGTTGCTAATCTCAGCTTGAGGCGCAGCAGCCTTCAGCGTCGTGGTTTTTGGTTTCAACATGTCGCCTTGCCCAGAATGTTGTTAATGG
>JARRJC010000041.1 GCA_037379885.1 Limibacillus sp. | reverse complement strand
CCAGCGATCGTCGTAGCGAGTTCGTAGCAAGCTTCCTTTTCGGTATAGGCGGTAAAGACGATTGGTATGATAATTCCCAAGACCGCTTCCAGCCAGAAGTCGCCTCCAAAACAGAAATGAGATTGATCGCTCCATGAACAGTGAAAGCAGGTCCATTGCCGCGCCCCCTGCTGGCGGGATTGGTTTCTTCGAGAAGTGGCTATCCATCTGGGTGGCGCTCTGCATTCTTGCGGGCATAGCTCTGGGAAATGCCCTGCCGGGCCTTTTTGAGTTTCTGGCCGGGCTCGAATACGCCTCAGTCAATCTGATCGTCGCCATCCTTATTTGGGGAATGGTGTACCCCATGATGGTGAACGTGGACTTTGCAAGCCTCCGTCATATCGGAGACCGGCCAAAAGGGTTGCTGATTACCCTAATTGTGAACTGGCTCATCAAGCCTTTCACGATGGTCGGGCTCGGGATCCTGTTCTTCGAGGTTTTCTTCGTTGGGCTAATCAATCCCGCTGACGCGCAGCAGTATATAGCAGGGCTTATTCTGCTCGGTGCGGCGCCCTGCACGGCAATGGTGTTTGTATGGTCTCAGCTCACTCGGGGCGACGCGACTTACACGTTGGTCCAAGTGTCCTTGAACGATCTGATCATGGTCTTTGCATTCGCACCTATCGTTGCCTTTCTGCTTGGCGTCACGGATATCGACGTGCCTTGGCAAACCCTGCTCCTTTCCGTTGGCCTCTACGTCGTTATTCCTCTTGTTGCCGGTGCGATGACGCGCCGCTGGTTGATGCAGCGTGCCCGCGGGAGTGAGGGAGCAGAAGCTGCAGTGTCTCGTTTCACCGGCCGCATCAAGCCCTTCTCAGTGATCGCGCTGCTTGCGACAGTGGTGCTGCTCTTTGGGTTTCAGGGTCATATCATCCTTGAGCAGCCCTTACTGATTGCACTCATTGCCGCTCCGCTCTTGCTCCAATCGTACGGGATTTTTGTGTTAGCTTACGGCGCTGCCTATCTTTGGCGCGTTCCCTTTAATGTCGCCGCGCCTTGCGCGCTCATTGGGACGTCCAACTTCTTTGAATTGGCAGTTGCGGTTGCAATAAGCCTCTTCGGCTTGAATTCGGGTGCGGCTTTGACGACGGTGGTGGGCGTCTTGGTCGAAGTACCGGTAATGTTGTCTCTCGTGGCCTTCGCTAACCGGACACGAGGCTTTTTCCCAGCCACTCAATGATCATCAAGAGCTTCATTCATGGACCATGTCAAATGACCCAGAGCCATAAATCCTGCTACGGAACCATGTTCCATAGTGTACTGCATTTCACCGAGAATGAGCCGATGAAAGGCAAAGTGTTCGGCCTAGAATTGGATAGGCGTGGGCTGGCGCGTTCCGATCGCAAGATAACTGCAAACCTTGAAGAATGGGATGAGTGCTTGGAGTGCCCAGAGTTCGACCACTGTTACAAGTTCAGTATGGCCAAGCTTGCGCTTGAGACAGCAATCAAGAGCAGCTGATCGATCCGCATATCAATCTTCGCGTGATCGCATATCCACTTCTAGCCATCTCCGGCTCACTCCCATTCCATCTGCTGGTAAGTAGTCTGGGCGTTGCGACCAGCGAGCGCCTCGGACTGCTCGAGATAAGTGAAGGCCGACTGGTCGATCTGCGGCGCTTCCTGAATGTCGCCACCTTCATCGATCAACGCACCTATCTCCGCCCGCAGATGCATCAGGTAATCGTAGGTGTCCGCGCGTGCCCGCTCCATCGTCGTGGCATGCCCGTGCCCAGGAACGACGTGCTCCGCCCCAGTGGCCTCCATGGCTTCGAAAGCTGCAGGCCAATGGGTGATTGAACTCTGATCGCCCACTCCCAGCATGCGTTCGACATAAACGATGTCGCCGGTGAAGACCGTATCCTTGCTAGGCACCCAGACGAAAGCATCGCCCGGAGTATGTGCGTGGCCAGGATGCACGATCTCAAAGGTCAGGCCACCAAGAGCCAGTGTATAGGTCTTAGCGAAGGTCACGTCAGCATAGGTAGGATCGGTTCCTTCAAGGGCTGGACCGATCAATTGAGCTAACAGACTTAGCTGCATCGAGCCGCGGGCGCGCTGATCTTCTACCGCTGCTTCAGACGCGACTATGCTAGCGCCATGCTCTCTCCAATAGCCATTGCCGAGCCAGCGATGATCTTGTCCACCCGTGTTGATGACATGTGTCACTGGTTGATTTGTCACAGAACGGATGGCTCCATGCAGAGCTTCTGCCCCTTTCCACGAGCCACCGGGATCGATCAGTACAGCGCCCGCATCGGTAATGACGAGTCCAAAGGTTGCGTTGTTGGCGAGATTCTTAGGGTTTCGCTGCTGCTTTTCGCCAACGAAAGCCCAGACGTCTTTGGTGACCGGCTGAATCTCGAGTGTGCCGGCCGCAGCGATAGTTGGGATGACGAAGATAGTTGCTGTGATTAGCGCGCGGATCATAGGACAGCCACCTCACATCTTACACATCGACCGGCTGGCCGCTGGCATACGGGATCTGATTATCGTCCGATAAGCCCGACGCGGATACACTTGGTGTACTCAATAACAACGATATGGCGTAGGCACTCGGCACGAGGAAGCATACAAATAGGTTAAGTCAGAATGGCGCTTTTGCGAATGTCCGCTTCTAGCCAATAGCGGACAGTTGAAATTGAGCGCTTGGCGGTTCTGTTATGATTTCAAAGCGGCAAGAATAGCTGATTGGATGGCTTTGTCTTGCGCCGCAACCGCGGCTGTCAGTGATAGTAATTGTTGACGTGTCTCATAGAGCTCATCCACTAAGGACAAAACGGTCGGCAAAGCTTCCAAATCAATTTCTAAGTCATAATGCAAAGTGCAGACTAGGCGGATTCGGGCGCACTCGCTTTCAGAGAAGAGTACTGTGCTATTTTCATCTTGCGGCGTAATCATCTCCTCACGGATCCAAGTCTCGAGATCGCTTCGCTGGAGAGCTGTAATCTGCTCCAAAAGATCTTCGACTCGCTTCATCTCAGCATCTCCTTGCGCGGTTCATCTTGACTATTCGGCTCCCACGTCTCCAAAAATGCGCTCAATTCTGGCTCCTCACCAACGGGCAACAAGATCTTTAGCTTCACGAGTTGGTGGCCACGCTTTCCGGTTTTCCGATTGCGAATGCCCTTTTCCCGCAGCCGCAGTGTCGTGCCACTATTCGACCCCTTGGGAATGGTCATTGTTACCGTTCCCTTTATGGTAGGGACCTCAATCTGAGCGCCCAGCACCGCTTCCTTCAATGTGACGGGAATTTCAACGTGGATGTTGTCATCCTTGCGGATAAAGAAGGCATGCGGTTCAACATGAAGCTCGACATAGGCGTCCCCCGCTGGCCCCCCGCCAAAGCCTGGCATCCCTTGCCCTTTGAGCCGTAGCATTTGCCTATCCTCAGCGCCTTCAGGAATCGATACGTTGAGGGTCTTGCCCTCTGGGAGAGTTATGGTGCGCTTGGCCCCATTCGCTGCATCTAGGAAGGCAACGCGCATTAGGTAGGTGACATCTTGGCCCCGCGCGCGGAAACTGTGCCGCTTATCTTGGGCCCCTCTCGAAAAAGCACGTGCTAGAAACTCTTCCAACTCCTCGTTGCTGGCAAAACCGCTCTGCGCAGCGTGGCCGCTGTAGGCTGGCCCATCGGCGAAATCGCGATAGTAGTGCTCTTGTGGTCGCTCAGCACCACTGGCATCAATCTCACCAGCGTCGAATCGCCGTCGCTTTTCCTTGTCCTTCAACAGATCATTGGCGGCGGAGATATCTTTGAACTTTTCTTCTGCAGTCTTGTCGCCTGGATGCAGATCTGGGTGGAATTTACGCGCCAATTTCTTGAAGGCGTCCTTGATTTCCTGCTCGCTCGCGGAACGATCCACCCCCAAGATCTTATAAGGATCTTTCATGCTTTGACCTTGTCTCATTCTCGCCACGTGCCGTAGCAGGCTATTTCATTCATCGCGCCAATTACCTGCTAGTACATTTGGTGCAACGCTAAGGGATTAAATGCAGGAACCCCTTGATCTATCTCAGATCAAGCCCTCGATTGGTCGGCAGCTCCTCAGAAATCGTCGCCCTCCCAAACCCCAAGATTCCCAAATGGAATAAACGGTTAGTCTAAGATGGCGACGACCACCAGGAGGTAGATGACAATGGTAGGTGAATGGCCCCTTCTTTCCCTTGCTCAGAGGAGCGGATCGTTGATGTTGATCAATTAACAACTGAAGACAATCGGATAGGCTTGTCATCCAATGCTTCTTAAAAGATCTGGAGATTTTCCATGAAGAAGACAGCGCATGTTCGCCATCTCACGGAAAGGATCAAAGACTTGGAACTGCGGTTGGGCGCCGATAAAGCGCGCCTGGAGACGGGCACTCCGAGCGAGAAGGTGGAGGCCGCCGGCGATCTGGCGCTCGTCGAGAGGCGGATCGCCGATCTCGAAGAAAAACTCAAGAAGGCCGAAGCGGAACCGGAAGGTTTTTGGGAGCGCGTGAAGGATGAACTCGAAGAAGATATCGGCTCCATCGAAACCGCATTTTCAAGATGGACCGACAAATACAGCGGACTCTGAGCGCGCCGCGCCCGATTCAGGCCGCTCAACAGGATACGGCGTCTCCATCCAGGCTCTTTGGGATGCTGATGCGCTGTAAATCGTGATGCCTTGCGCCCAATGCCAGACAAACGCATGAAGGATAAGCTTCCACCGGATGGCGTCGAGGATGCCGGTCGGCCAGGGGGGCGAGTCGTCGCCATCAATGGCTCGGTCGTGGATGTGGCCTTCAATGCAGGCTCGCTGCCCGCGATCTTGAACGCATTGACGGTCGAGTGGGATGGCCCCGGACCGCTCATCCTAGAGGTTCATCAACACCTCGATCGGCAATCCGTGCGCTGTGTCGCGATGCAGGAAACGGCCGGGCTGAAATGCGGTGTGCGCGTGCGGGATACCGGCGCCCCGATCACTGTGCCGAGTGGCGAGGCAGTGCTCGGCCGGCTGATCAATGTGGTAGGCGAGCCCATCGATCATCAGGGGCCTTTGCCTGCCAAAATAGACCGCCAACCCATCCACCGTCCCCCGCCTCGCCTCAGCCGTCAACGTGGAGGAGAAGAGGTTTTCCTGACCGGCATCAAGGTCATCGACCTCCTGGCGCCGATTGCGAAGGGCGGCAAGGCGGCGACATTCGGCGGCGCCGGAGTGGGCAAGACCGTGCTCATAATGGAGCTGATCCGGACTACGGTTGAAACCTACAAGGGCATATCCGTCTTTGCCGGTATCGGCGAGAGGTCGCGCGAGGGTCATGAGCTTTGGCTGGAACTGCAAAAATCAAAGGTTCTGGACAGAACGGCGCTTGTATTCGGGCAGATGAACGAGCCGCCGGGCGCCCGTTGGCGGGTCGGTTTGTCGGCGCTTACCATCGCTGAAGAGTTTCGCGACAGAGACAACAAGGATGTCCTGTTCCTGATCGACAACGTCTTCCGCTTCGTGCAGGCGGGCGGTGAAGTTTCCGGCCTGCTCGCAAGGCTGCCGTCGCGTGTTGGTTATCAGCCGACCCTCGCTTCTGAAATCGCAGAGCTTGAGGAACGCATTACTTCCGTGGAACGGGCCTCGGTCACCTCGATCCAGGCCGTCTACGTTCCGGCTGACGACTTCACCGATCCCGCAGTTGCGGCGATATTCACTCACCTAGACTCCGCGATGGTTCTGAGCAGGGAAATGGCCAGCCAAGGACTCTATCCGGCGATCGATCCTCTTGCCTCCACCTCTGTCCTGCTCGACCCGAGGATCGTGGGCGACAGGCATTACCGGGTTGCCGAAGAGGTGCGCCATCTGATCGAGCACTACCGGGAGCTTCAGGAAATCATCTCGCTTCTGGGCATGGAGGAGTTGAGCCCAGCAGATCGCCGGGCCGTGGGACGGGCTCGGCGTCTGATGCGCTTTCTGACGCAACCATTCAAGGTCACCTCGCAATTTACCGGTATCGAAGGCGCGACCGTATCGCTCGATGACACACTTGAGGGGTGCGAGGCGATCCTTCGCGGTGACGCGGACGACTGGGCGGAAGGCTCGCTCTACATGATCGGGACGCTCGACGACGCCATGCGCAAGGAGCGGGAGGCCGCCGCATGAAGCTCGTGATAGCCACCCCCATGGAGATCGTCGTCGAAGCGCCGGAGGTTCGTTATGTTCGCGCGGAGGACGCGACCGGCGCGTTCGGAATCCTGCCGGGCCATGCAGACTTCATAACGACGTTGGAGGTGTCCGTCATATCCTGGCGCAACGGACAGGATGAGGAGCACCACGCGGCGGTGCAGGGCGGTACCCTGGTGGTGCGGGACGGCTCCCTGGTCGAGGTCGCGACCCGCCAAGCGGTCAGGGAGGACGCTCTCGGCGAGCTTGGCCCTGCGATCCTCCAGCGCCTGCGGGAAGAACGTCTTTCCGAGGAAAGCTCGCGCAGCTCCGCCAACCGGCTCCATCTGGCTGTTGTGCGCGAACTGATGCGCTACGTGCGGCCCGCTCAGCAGGGCATGCCCCAGGGGGCGCCACCAACCGTGGGGGCGGCGGCGTCGGGACAGGTGCCCCGCGATGGGGGGCAGGGCCGATGAAATCCCCGTCCAGCCGAGAGGACTACAGGAAGATCAAGCGGGCCATTCGGCTGCGCGAGGAACGCCGTGAGCGTTGGGAGACTGAGGGCGAGCGCTCTTTGTGGAAGAACCTTTCCATGATTGGTGCGCTCGGCTGGCTGATCGTGACGCCGACCCTCTTGGGCATCCTCGTGGGGAGCTGGCTGGACCGTATGCTCGGCTCGGGGATCTTCTTCACCGGCAGTTTCATATTCCTCGGGGTTTCGTTGGGTTGCTTCCTGGCGTGGCGAAAGGTGAACGAGCCATGATGGAGACTTTCGCACCGCAAGTGCTGCTGTTCTCGCTGGCCGGGGCCGCGACTGGTTGGCTCTATTTTGCTCTCCTGCGCCGGTCGTTGGTCTCGCGTGATGGCAAACCGTCGACCTCGGGCTTTCTCTTTCTGTTGATGCTGCGGTTGGCGATCGTGGGTGCGGGCTTCTGGGCGATCGCGCAAGAGGGCGCGGCTCCCCTGATGGCGGCGCTTGCCGGGTTCCTGGTGGTTCGTTTCGCGATGCAGCGCCGAATGGTGGAGGGTTAGCCATGGAAGGCAATCCGCTGGCGCCGGACATCATCTTTCGCCTCGGCGGCGTTCCGATCGACCGGGCCGTGGCCACGACCTGGGCTATCATGGCGCTTCTGACGGCGCTGGCCTGGCTCGGCACGCGCAGGGCCTCGACGGACGCGGGCGTCTTGCAGACTGCGCTTGAGATCGTCGTGGAGACGCTGGAAGACCAACTGCGCGAAATCTTCAATCGGGACCCCTGGCCCTACCTGCCGATGCTGGGAACCCTGTTTCTTTTCCTGGTGCTGGCCAACCTCTCCGCTGTGGTGCCGGGAATGAAGCCGCCGACCGGGCACATCGAGACGCCAGCGGCGCTCGCAGGGTTCGTATTCCTGTCGGTCCACTATTTCGGAATTAGTTCGCGGGGTCTGCCGAACTATGTCCTGCGCTACCTGAAGCCGAACCCGATTCTCATGCCCCTCAACGTCTTGGCGGAGGTCACGCGCACCTTCTCGCTGATGGTCCGGCTTTTCGGGAACATGATGAGCCACGAGTTCGTCATAGCGATCGTGGTGTTCCTGGCGGGCCTGTTCCTTCCCATACCTTTCATGCTTTTGGGTATCCTGATCGGCCTCATCCAGGCCTACATCTTTTCCGTCCTGGCTGCGGTCTACATCGCGGCGTCCGTTGGCGGCGTCGAAGGAGAATAGGAGACATCATGGAGTACAGTTTAGAAATCCTGAGCATCGTGGGCGCGGTGGTGGCCGTGTCCTTCGGCGCCATCGGACCGGCCTTTAGCGAGGGTCGCGCCATTGCGGCGGCGATGGACGCCATAGCGCGCCAACCCGAATCGGCGGGGACCCTCTCGCGGACTTTGTTCGTCGGCCTCGCAATGATCGAAACCATGGCGATCTACTGTCTGGTGATCGCGCTCTTGCTGCTCTACGCCAATCCCTTCGTGGGCTAGTGATGCAGATCGAGTGGTGGACCCTCGCGCTTCAGGCAATCAACTTCCTGGTCTTGGTGTGGTTGCTGCAGCGCTTTCTCTTCAGGCCGATCAAGCAGGTGATCGCCAAGCGCCGCGCGCGCGAGCAGGAAGCCATGGGAGCGGCGACCCGCGCCGAGGCCGGGGCCGAGGCCGCAAAGCAGCGCTACGAGGACGATAGGGCGGCCCTCGAGCAAGAGCGGCAGGCCGTTATGAAAGACGCGCATGAGGCCGTGGAGGCGGAGCGGACGAAGATTCTGAAAGCCGCCAGGGAGGAGACGGAAAAGCAGCGCACGGCGGCTCTGGATGCCCTGGAGGACGAGCGCCAGCGGGTGCTCGAGGCGCTTCGAGGCGATGTGGCCAAGACCGCGGTCGGTCTTGCAGCGGCACTGTTGGCCCAAAGCGGTGCGCGCATGGATCAAGCGGAGACGCTCAAAGGTTTGATCAGGCGGATAAAGGAGATGCCGCCCGAAGAGCAGGAGCGGATTCGCCGCGACATGAAGCAATCGAGAGGCGGGCCGCGCATCGTCACCGCCGCGCCGCTCGAAGCTGGTGAGAAGAGCGAGTGGGAGAACGCGGTGAAGCAGGCTTTGGAGGGGACGCCCAATGGCCTGAGCTTCGAGACCGCCCCTGAGCTGCTGGGCGGTGCTGAGATCCACTTTCCGCACAGCGTTTTGAGGTTCAGCTGGCAGGACCATCTGGCCGCTTTGGAGGAGGGCTTGCGTGCCAACGACCCCGCTTCTCAATGAGATGACGGCCTGGCTCTCCCGCGCCGGCGCCCAAGCGCGGGCCCGGGCTCTCGAGCCGCGCTTTGAGCATGTCGGTATCGTCGAACATGTCGGTGACGGTGTCGCCGAGGTGTCGGGCCTGCCCTGGACCCGGATGAATGAAATCCTGCAATTCGACAGCGGTGGCCGGGCCATGGCCTTGCGCGTCGAGGAGGAACGGGTGGGCTGTATCCTGCTGGGTGGGACAGGCGGCGTGGAGGCCGGGACCAGGGTCCGGGGCACTGGCGAGATCATCAGGGTGCCGGTGGGTGAGGCCCTGCTCAGCCGGGTGGTGGACTCCCTGGGCGCTCCGCTCGACGAAGGTCCTGCGATAGACGCAAAGCGTTTCGATCCCATCGACCGGCCTGCGCCCGACATTGTCGATCGCGCTCTGGTCACCCGCCCGCTCATGACCGGCCTGACGGTCGTGGACGCGATGGTGCCCCTGGGCCGCGGACAGCGCGAACTGATAATCGGTGACCGGAAAACCGGCAAGACGGCGATTGCCGTGGACACCATGATCAACCAGCGTGAGTCCGATGTCATTTGCGTCTATGCGGCAATCGGGCAGAAGGCGTCGACCGTCAATCAGGTTGTCGAGTCCGTTCGGAAGTACGGCGCCATCGACAGAACGATCTTCGTGGTGGGCGAGGCGAGCGCCTCGCCGGGCGCTCAGTGGGTGACACCCTACGCGGCCTGTACCATGGCGGAATACTTCAGGGACCGCGGACAGGATGTGCTCTTGATCCTGGACGACCTGACGAAGCATGCCATGGTCTACCGCACGCTCTCCCTCCTGCTGCGGCGTCCGCCGGGCCGCGAAGCCTATCCGGGCGACGTGTTCTATATCCACTCGCGCCTGCTGGAGCGGGCGGCGAACCTTGCGGGAGAGCCCGGCGGCTCGCTGACGGCCCTGCCCATCGCCGAAACCCAGGCGGGCAATCTGACCGCTTACATTCCGACCAACCTGATCTCGATCACCGATGGCCAGATCTATCTAGACTCCAAGCTATTCTATGAGGGCCAGAAGCCGGCGGTGAACGTTGGGATGAGCGTCTCGCGCGTGGGCGGGCAGACGCAAGCCCCGGCCATACGCGCGCTCGCCAACAGCCTGCGGCTCGAATACGCCCAGTTCTTGGAACTCGAGGTCTTCACGCGCTTCGGTTCCATGGCCGACGAGCGCGCGAAGAAGGAGATCGAGCACGGGCGACGCATTCGCGCAATCCTGTCTCAGTCGGCCTTTCACCCCTTGAGTCTGGCCGCGCAGTCGGCGCTGTTGCTCGCGCTGGATGCGCGCAAGCTGGATGCAGTCGCTTTGGAGGAATTGCCGCGCGTTAAGGAGAAAATCGCCCAGCGGATCGCTGAGGATTGCCCGCAATCGGCGGCTCGTGTGGAGGCGACAGGCGAGTTGTCCGGGGAAGACCGTGCAAACTTCCTAGCGGCGATAGACGCGGTCTTGGGCATCGAAGGCGATACCGGCGGCGCCACGGCGCACGAGGTCTGAGATGGAACCCCTGGCTCGCTTGCAGGCGCACATCGGAAATTTGAAGGATCTGCGCGAAGTCATCGGCGCGCTCCGCGGGCTTGCCGCCACCCATGTTCAGGAAGGCCAGGCGGCCCTGCCCGGCATCCGCTCCTATGTCGCCACGGTGGAAGACGCCATTGCAGAGGCTGCCGCGCTTGGTCCGGCATCCGGGCGGGAGCAGGTCGATCCAAACGGGCCGGGCAAGGGGGCGCTGCTGCTCATATCCTCCGAACATGGTTTCGTCGGAGGCTTCAACGAGAGGCTCCTTGAGCGTGCCAGCGACGCCCTCTCTCCCGACAAGGCCTTGTTCGTCGTCGGCACCCGCGGCGCAACGCTCGCGTCGGAGCGGGGGCTCGAAGTCCAACAGAGCTTCGAGATGGCTACACGCGTGGCCGGCGTGCTCGCCATGTCTCGTCAGGTGGCGACGGCGCTCTCCGGATTCGAGGCAGCCGAAGTCATCTTCGCGCGCTACCGGCTTGGCGGCGGCTTCGATGTTTCACAGCAGACGATACTGCCTCTCGATCCCTCCCTGATGAGCGGGTCGCGCCTGCGGAGCCCGCCGCTCCATCACCTGGACCGGCTGCTGCTTCTGCGGCGCTTGGCGGAGGAATATCTGCTCGCCGAGATCACGCGCTGCATGGTCGAGAACATGACAAGCGAGAACGGCGCGCGTCTCCGCGCAACCGAAACCGCAGACCGGAATATTGAGGATCGCCTGCGTCAGCTAAAGACAAATGAGCAGGCTTTGAGGCAGGCAAGCGTCACCGACGAGTTGCTGGAGTTGGTGACGGCCGCCGAAAGCTTGCAGTCGCCCGAATAGACTTGATCCAGCAGCGCAACGGAAGGTGATGCTTATACTCATCCAATCGCCTTGCCGACGGCCGGCGCCAGCAGAGGGGCGAGCGGGATCGCCCCTTCCCGCCAGTCTAGGGAATCCGTCGTGGTCACCCTGTCGACGCCCGCTGCCCGCAAGGCCTCGCCCACATCAGGATCGAGCAGGTGAACGGCCAGGGCGCTTACCGACGATGCCCCCGCGGCCTTCAGCAGGCTGGCTGCTTCAATCAGGGTTCTGCCTGTCGAAACCACGTCGTCGACGAGGACCGCCGGCTTGCCCGCGGCCCTTTCGATGCCGGGTATGGTCACACGGACGTCGCGATCTCCCAGCCGCTGCTTCTCACCGACCAGGACAGGCAAGCCCAGCGGGGCGGCGATAGCCTCGACCCACTGGCGCGATTCGCCATCCGGTCCGACCAGTATCCTGTCGGGCGGGCCTCCGGCATCGGCCAGATGGCGGGCGAGCAGCGGGCAGGACGATAGCGCGACCGCCTCAGACCCGGGGAAGACATCCGATAGGTGCTTGGTCCTGTGAAGATGCGGATCCACCGTGATCACGCTGTCGAAAAGTTGGGCCAGGAAGCGCCCCACCGCTTGCTGACTGACCGCCTCGCCCTCCTGAAAGACGGCGTCCTGCCGCATGTAGCAGAGGTAGGGGGCGACCAGAATCAGACGCGCGGCTCCGGCGCGCCGGAGGGCGTCCGCCGTCAGCATCAGTTCGACGAGTTTTCCGTTGGGCCGGTCCAAGGACCAGAGGACCACGGCGGTCCCTGCGGCTAGCCTCACGCGTATCAGGGACTCACCGTCGGGAAAGCCATGACGGTCGATCGGCGTTGTAGGCAGGTCCAGCAGTTCGGCCAGAGCGCGCGCCTGAATTGCCTGCTCTTCCGGGTGATGGATGGCGGCCGCGACCTGCTTCAATGTCGCCTCCTGGACCGCCTTTCGGGCAGGAAATCGGCTTGCAGGATGCTGTAGCCCGAATCGGCCCTGGCAAGCTCCTTGGCGAAGTTGAAGTCGGCAGTGACGCAAGCGTGTATGCGGTAGAGCGGTTCACCTTCGCGCACTTTGTCTCCGACCTTCTTCAGCAGGTCGATGCCGGCGCCCTTGTCCATGGGCGCGCCCGCCAGACGGGCGATCTGGCTGATCAGGTGGCAGTCTATGGCACTTACAACGCCGTCCCTTGGCGACGTCACCTCGTCGACGAGTTCGCCCAGCCGGTAACTGCTTTGCGCTGCGCCTTGCGCCTCGATGATCCGTTCCATGGCCGCCAGTGCTCGGCCCGATTCCAGGAGCTCGGCAGCAAGCAGATGACCGCCGCCGCCGCGCAGCTCGGGATCGAAATCCAGCATGTGTCCGGCCAGCAGTATAGCCCTCTCGCGCAGGTCGGCGGGCGCGTGCGGCTCGTTCCGCAGAACCGCCATGACGTCGCGCGCTTCGAGCACCGGCCCCACGCCGAGGCCGACCGGCTGGGAGCCATCGGTGAAGACGATCTCGATGAACAATCCGATCTTGTCGCCGATGTATTCGAACAGCTTACGCAGACGCACCGCCTGCAGGTGCTCCCGGACCTTAGCGGTAGGGCCTATGGGCATGTCGATCACCAGGTGGGTGGAGCCGGCCGCGAGCTTCTTGGAGAGGATCGAGGCGACCATCTGTTCGGGCGAATCGATGCGCAAGGGACGCTCCACCGAGATCAAGATGTCGTCTGCGGGCGACAGGTTCACATGACCGCCCCAAACCAGACATCCCTTCTCGTGCTCCACCACCGACCGCATTTCCGGCGTCGACAGGTTGACGCGGGCAAGCACCTCCATGGTGTCCGCGGTCCCCGCTGGCGAGGTGATGGCGCGCGAGGAGGTCTTGGGCACAAGCAGACCGTGCGCGGCCACGATCGGCACGACGATCATCGAGGTGCGATTTCCCGGGATGCCGCCGATGCAGTGCTTGTCGACCACGATCGGTGACTCCCACGTCAGCTTGTTGCCGACGCTGGCCATGGCCTGGGTCAGATCAAGCGTTTCCTGGGTCGTCATGAAGCTGGCCGAGGAAATCAAGTAGGCGGCGATTTCCATGGGGGAATAGCGATGGGCGGTTATGTCCGCGATGATTTCCTTGATCTCCGTGGCGCTTAGCGTCTCCCCATTGATCTTGGCCCGGACCGCTTCGAGGCTGCCAGGCCGCGGCGCCTGAGCCAGGTGCACCCGCGTGCCTTCGGCGAGCCCCAGTCGACGGAAAGCCTGCTCGCCCAGGCCGAGTTCGTCGGGTCCGACCAGCGCGGGGTCGTCGGCGATCACGAGGTTGGCCAGCAGTTCATGGCCATCGCTCATAACCTTGATCTTCTTCAGCGCTTGAAATTCCTCCGGCCGGTAGTGCTGGCAGTTGCGATACAGCAGCGCGACGTTCTCCGGGTCCGTATCGATGGCGATCTTCTTCAGCTTGAGCATCACCTAACCTCGACTCTTCCCAGCGTCCTTCTTAGGGCGACGCGCAGGATCGCGCCCTGTTCCAAATCAAATCGCCTGTGCCTTTCGACCGCGTCGCCGAGGCATGGGCACGCGATCCCTGGCAAGCTGAATCACTCCTGGTTCTGTATCCAGCTCATTGCGGCAGCCTCCTCGCCGGCATCGAAGTGCTTGACCTCCGCGCTCACGAAATGGCGGGCGATCTCGGGAAGCGTCTTCACCAGCGTCGAATCGCTGACGAAGGCAACCTTGGCGATCTTCCTATGGTGGTCGTGTATGAAATGAAAATGCGCCATCAGGCCTTTGATGTCCTTCCAGCCGGGGAAGCTCCCGGCGACTATAATCAAACCCTTCAGGCCGTTTTCCGCTTCGATGTAGGCGTCGACGTCGGCGGATAGCTTCTCAAAATCGGCCGCTTCCAATGCTCCGCTGGGATGCACCACGAGGATGCCGGTTTCACGGTGAAGCTTGTAGTCGATCATGATTCGCTTCCTTTCTAGATGACGCGCGGCCCGGAAAATAAAGATTCGACTATTAAAAATAGGAATATCTAACTTAGGTACCCTTATTCCTGCTGCCTTGAGCCGGATCAATGCGCGCAACCCGGTATTCGGTGAGGCTGTCCTGAGTGATTGACCAGGAATCTTCGATGCCACAGAAACCGACTGCGAAGCCGTCGCAAGGCGGATCGCCCAGCAAGCCGCGACGCAAACGCCAGAAGCGCGAGCATTCTGAGCACGGAACGGAGGCGTTCCGTCCGGATGCCGTCCAACCGCTTTCCTATTCCGAGGACCCGGAGGCCCTGAGCATCGACCGGCTCGTGCGCGCCGGGATGGCCCGTGCGACCGCGGGGATATCTCCGGTGTCCGTTGCATTGGCCTGGTTGGATTGGGCCAGCAACTTCGCATTGTCGCCTGGCAAGCAGGCCGACTTGATGCGGCATGCTGCGCAGGAAGCCTCGCAGTTCACCCAAGAACTGCTGCGTCAGGCCTCCGGAGGGTCGTTTGAAGCGCCCATTCACCCACAGATCGGGGACAAGAGGTTCTCGTCCGAAGCGTGGCGAAAGCCGCCCTTCAACCTCTACCAACAGGCTTTCCTGCAAGGCCAGCGCTGGTGGCACAACGTCTTTACCGGCGTGGCCGGGGTGTCGAAACACCACGAGCAGATCGTGTCCTTCATCGCCCGGCAAATGCTCGACGTCCTATCCCCCAGCAACTTCCTCGCCACGAACCCCGAACTCATGGAGGCAACGCAGCGGGAAGGCGGCGCCAATCTGGTCCGCGGCCTTGAGAACTGGTGGAGGGACGCCCAGGCGAATATGATGGACCCCGAAGGGCGCAAGCAACTGGACTACCTCCCCGGGCGGGACGTAGCGCTGACGCCGGGAAGGGTTATTTACCGCAACCGGCTGATCGAGCTCATCCAATATGAACCGCAGAGCGAGCAGGTCTACGCCGAGCCGGTCCTGATCGTCCCCGCCTGGATCATGAAGTACTACATCCTGGATCTCTCGCCCGACAACTCGCTGATCGGATATCTCGTCCGGCAGGGGCATACGGTCTTTGCTATCTCGTGGCGCAATCCGGATGCAAACGACAGCGATCTGGGCATGGAGGACTATCGCAAGCTTGGCCCGATGGCGGCGCTGGACGCGATTGCCAAGGTCCTTCCGGGACGCAAGGTACATGCGCTCGGCTATTGTCTCGGCGGCACGCTGATGGCGATAGCGGCGGCTGCGATGGGGCGCGACGGCGACGATCGTCTGCAGAGCCTCACGCTTCTGGCGGCCCAAGTGGATTTCTCCGACGCTGGCGAACTGATGCTCTTCATCGACCCGAGCGAGATCGCCTACCTCGAAGACATGATGTGGAGCCAGGGCTATCTGGACACCAAGCAGATGGCCGGAGCCTTTACGATGCTGCGGTCGAACGATCTCTTCTGGTCGCGTCTGCTGCACGAGTACTTCTTCGGGCAGCGGACCGACCAAAACGATCTGATGTCGTGGAACGCCGACGCCACGCGCATGCCCTACCGCATGCACAGTGAATACCTGCGCAACCTGTTCCTGGAGAACCGGCTGTCCGAGGGGAACCTTCAGGTCGATGGCTCGGCGGTGGCGCTCACGGACATCCAAGTGCCGATTCTCGCAGTCGGCACGGTCAAGGACCATGTGGCCCCCTGGCGCTCGGTCTACAAAATCCACCTTTTCACGGATACGCCCGTGACCTTCCTCCTGACGTCGGGCGGGCACAACGCCGGGATCGTTACGCCCCCCGGTCATCCGCGCCGCATATACCAGATCACCCATGTCCGCGACCATGAACGCTTTATGGACCCGGAGCGCTGGCGGGAGATCACGCCTGTTCACAAGGGGTCCTGGTGGCCCGACTTCGAATCATGGCTCTCGGGGCATTCCGGACCCCTGGTGGACCCCCCGGCTATGGGATGCCCGGAACAGGGGTTTGCCCCCCTTGAAGCCGCACCTGGCCTCTATGTAATGGAGCGGTGATCAGTCCCGGACGCCAAAGCATGGCGGACTCCCCCAGGTCGCGACCGTCAATCAGATCAGCGTTTCGGCCAGGATGCCTACTGCAAAGCCGGCCACGGCCGCCAAAGAAGGGGCCTGCTTGTTCTGAAGGTGTGCCTTGACAGCAATAGCCTGGAACATAAGGAACAAGATCCCTCCGGCTGAAACCATCATGATGGCCGCAGTGATGCGGGGGGATGTCCCGAGCGCGATATCACCGAGCAGGACCATGCCCGGACCAATGGCCGCCAGGCAGACAAACAGCACCATGGCGCGCTGCGCGGAAATCTTTCCGGCTGCGGCAACCTCTCGCCAGGCATTGAATGCCTCGGGCAGGTTCTGGATTCCGATCAGGAAGGCGAGGAGCGCGGCTTCGTCGCTGCCGGCGGCCAATAGCGCCCCCAAGGCCAACGCTTCCGGCACGAAATCGGCGAACATGGCGATCATTTGAGAGTAGTCGCCGCCGTGGCGCTTCTGCAGAAGGTCGAAAACGGCGAAGAGGCCGCCGCCGGCGACGAAGGCCAGGATTGCCATCTCATCGGACAGGTGCCGCAGGCCGTGCGGAACCAGCACGAGGGCAACGGCTGAAACGAGGACACCGCCGCCGAAAGCGATTATGCTATGGCGCAGTTCTTGCTCAAGCCAATACGGCTGTAGGCGTTCAATGCGGGCTAGAAAAGCACCCGCAGGTATCATGGCGCCCGCGAAGCTCCCATAAAGCAATGCCAGAACTAGTTCAGACAACTTTGGCTCCTTGAACTTGTCTTTAGTGGCCGTCGGCTGAAAAGAGAGCGGTCTCGATCAGTTCCTGCGATCATCCACGCTCCTGTGTATATAAGCCATACTAGGCTTCGCGCTTCCGCGCCGCCGAGCTGTCATGTCCTCCTCCAGATTGGCCAGCCGCGGAAGTTATCCTCGCTGTGCTTTTATATATTGCACGCAGAGTTGATGATGTGAGCTGCGCATGTTGGACAAAGCGCTTCGATTGGGGTTTGGCCAAAAGGCACCAAGGTCGACTATCGCAGGTTTCTGGCCTTCTTAGAGGCGCTTGATAGCAAGGAGAGATGCGACTTGATATTTGCCGAGGCGTGGCGCAGCACGCGATCAATCTTCTTGTAATGGGGTGAGCGCCGCGACCACCTGACATGTTGGACTATGGCGAGCA
>JARRJC010000040.1 GCA_037379885.1 Limibacillus sp. | reverse complement strand
AGTGACGTGTCAGGTGCGAGCGTCAGCAGCAAGCTCGTATCTGATAGGTTTGCTTTGACCTTTTCTCCGATGGCCTTTTCAAGTTGAGCTGCCGGCAGGCGCCAGGCATCTGGATGGTCCTGGCTGCGATCCTTTATGAGACGGCGGGAGATGTAGTAGCGGTGACGTCTTCCATTCTTTGTGGTTTGTGTACTTGTGAGCCTGTCTCCAGTTTCGTCGAACAGCTTTCCGGTTAAGGCCGACGACCAACCATGGCCGGTGCAGCCGCGAGCTTTGACGGCTGCTGCCTGAAGTCTCTCTTGAACGTCGTCCCAGACCGCTGGGTCGATGAGGGGTGGATGCTTTCCTTGATAGGCCATTTTGCCATGGCGTATCCGACCGGCGTAGGTTGGGTTGGTGAGGATGTAGTGAATGTGCCCGCGATCGAAAGGCTTCCCGCCAGTTTCACTCCCATCCTTGTGGATACGCCTCCTTGTTCTAAGTCTCATGGCCGCTGCTCGATCTCTCACCGAGATAATTTTTCCGCTCTCGAGATAGAGATCAAACAGGGTTCTGACGGTGGAGGCCTCATCTTCATCGATCACTAGGGTTCGCCCCAGGCTCCGATACCCCAGTGGTTCACTGCCGCCCATCCACATCCCCTTTTTCTTGGAAGCAGCGATCTTGTCCCGGATCCGCTCGGCAGTGACCTCTCGTTCAAACTGCGCAAAGGAGAGCAGCATGTTAAGCGTGAGGCGGCCCATGCTGGTGGCCGTATTGAACGATTGTGTCACGGAGACAAAGGAAGCCCCCGCTCTATCCAGCCGCTCAACGATCTTGGCGAAGTCTGGCAATGAGCGCGTCAGACGATCGATCTTGTAGACAATTATCTGATCAACCTTGCGGTCGTCGACAGCAGCGAGAAGGTTTTGCAGCGCGGGACGCTCGAGCGTCCCTCCAGACAAACCCCCATCGTCATAACGATCCGTCAGTAGCACCCAACCCTCAGCCTTCTGGCTCGCAATGTAAGCCTTGCAAGCCTCGTACTGGGCATCGAGAGAGTTGAACTCCTGCTGAAGACCCTCCTCGGAGGACTTCCGTGTATAGATCGCGCAGCGAATTTTGTGATGCATCAGCGGACACCGAAGAATCTCGGGCCCGACCAATGGACGCCGGTGATCTGACTCGCGATCGATGTGAGTGATCGATAGCACTTACCGTCCATCCAGAACCCGCTTTCTGTCACCTCCACCATATAGCTGCGGCCATTCCATTCCCTTATGAGATGGGAGCCGGGCTTCAACGAGTAGGCTCTGCCGAGTGATTTGCCACCAGCGACCGCCTCGAGAGCCCGCAGCGTCATCTTCGAAACATCGCCTACCTGACGGCATTGCATCTCGAAGACGATCGCTTTCTGTAGGAAAGTTTGGGACAGGTACTTGGGTGGGGGTCTACCGAATGCCTCATACCAGAGGTACAGCAAGGCCGGTCGGTCGAGCTTTAGGACAGCTTCCAAGTCTAGCTGGTGTTTCATAGGTTCCTCCATCAATCTTGCGAGAGAGCCGATCACTTAGGCCCCACTGCCTGGAGCCCGGCAAAGCGGGCGGAGGAACTCATGCGGCACTGTCGAATGACCGCAGCGCCAGTGACGCTCTGCCAGGAGCAGAAGTCCAGAGAGATCTGCGCGCTGCTTTGCTCAGTTTTTCCAAATGCCTTCCATTCCTTTCGTTCAAACCTTGTGAATGAAAGGAGCCACACATGCAGATCGTCACAGCATTTCAACGACAGGCAAAGCCTCTGCCACCCAGCCCTTGGAATCGGGGTAAGCAGATTGGCCAGAAGTTGCCCTTAAAGGCGAAAGAAGTCTGGGCCATCAGAACGCACCTTCAGGTGAGGTGCCGCATTAGGGACCTGGCACTCTTCAATCTTGGGATCGACAGCAAGCTAAGAGGCTGCGATCTCCTCAAGCTTCTTGTGAGGGATGTTGCTCCGTCTGGCTCTATTAGACAGCGCGCCACGGTACTGCAGCAAAAGACTGGTCGCTGCGTGACTTTCGAAATCACCGCGACCACACGCAGTGCGCTGACTGACTGGTTGGCTTTCAAGCCGAAGCAGCCGGGGGACTTCTTATTCAGCAGTCTTGGCAAACAAGGTTCTGCTCTGACGACACGCCAGTATGGACGTCTGGTGAAGGATTGGGTCTCGCTAGTCGGCCTGGACCCATCTGACTATGGAACCCACTCAATCCGGCGGACGAAAGCTGCAGCAATTTATCGGCAAACCGGAAACCTCAGAGCCGTTCAGATCCTCCTCGGCCATTCAAAGCTTGAGAGTACAGTCCGGTACCTCGGAATAGACGTTGAAGACGCTATCGCTCTGTCCGAGCAAGCTGACTTCTAAGCAAGAGCCGCTTAGCGGGCGCCCATTCTGGGTGTCCGCTATTGGCTAAAAGCGCCCCCTGAACTCTGCGCGTTGATTATTCAACAATCGGTGCGATGCTAATGCAGATTTTCCGCCTCGTGGCCAATCAGAACTTCCAAGCACCGCCTAGGGTGACGTAGTCCGATTCAAAGCGGTTCTCAGCGCTGAAGTCGTGCATCCACTTGCCAAAGAAGGAGAGCCGTCCGCCGAGCGAGGGCGGCGCCCAGAAGACGCCCGGCCCCATGCCGAAGGAGCGAGAGCGAAAGTCGCCGAGCAGAGCACCGCTACCACTGTCATCGCTCACCTGGTGGTAGTAGTAGCCCCTGAGGCCAACTGCCAGCGTCGGCTCAAGGAAGTAGTTGGCGGTGAAGTCAGCGTGGAACTCCGCCCCGGTCTTATAGTTAGTGTCTGGATTCTCCGTGTTCAGCATCAGCCCCGGGGCCAAGGAGAGTTCCATACGCCCGCTTTCATCCATCCAGGTCACCGCACCGGTCGTGTCAAAACTCCAGTAGTTGCGGCCAAGGTTGACGGCCTTGTTCACGTCGTAGGCCCCAGTCGGCGCGACCACCACCTCGGCGAATTTCAGGGAGAACTGACCCAACTGCCAGTTCAGTTGCAGGGGTATGAGGGCGATGTCGCTGAGGTTGGTGGAGTCTCCCGAAGCCGAGATCGAGCCGCCCGGCCCAGACAGGCGCCCCTCAAGCCTCGCGTAGCCGAAGGGAACCAGCGCGCCGATGCTGTAGGTACCGCCAAGGACGGGCTGCTCGAAGGTGTAGCTGACCGTGGCGAGATCAAGCACAACATCCAGGTCGAGATCCACGTTGACCTGCCCTTGAAGGACGGCGGCTCCGGCGCTACCGGATTGCCACCAGATGGTGTTGGCGGCGAGCAGACCGGGAGGCGGCGGCGCGGCGAGGAGACGATCGCCTGATGCCCCCGGAAGGTAGTGACTACTGCCGCCCTCGGCCGCCTGGACCTCTGCGGAGGTCACTGCGGTCGTCGCGACGAGGGCGGCGACTGCCATGCGAAAAGATAGGAACATGGGCCTTCTCCTCATCCTTCCGGCGTGTACCAGATCGGCGAGGTATAGGCGCGTTCCTGCTGCACCATTACCGCGTCTTCCGGCAAATCCTGGTTTCCATAGAAAGCCTCGTCATAGGCCAGCCAAGACGGAGTCGGTATCTCCAGAACACGCACGTAGTAGTAAGCACGCTGGGTTGGGTCGAACTCGGGATCGACCCAGTACCCGCCCATCGCTGCGACACCAATCGAATTGGTGTAGTCCGCGCCTTCCACAGTGCTTCCGACAGGCGGGAGTTTGCCATTCGCATCCAGTTCCCGGTCACCGGACCAGGCGATATCGAACACCTTGGTCTTCGGTTCGCCGGAGGCATCTACCCAGCCTTTCACAACCTGAATTCGGTCGAGGTTGGCGCCGTCCACGTCTCGCAGGGCACGCACCATGAAGGTGGGAGCCGCGCCTTCCGGACCTGCGAAGAGGTCGCCGCCCATGGGAACCCCGCGGTCGTAACCCGCGGCCGCGAAATCCGGACGCTGCACCTCGTCGGCTTCGAAGTCCCAACCGGCAAAGACGCGTACCGTGATCCGAGTGCCGGTTGTTGCGTAAACCTCCTTACGCTTGAAAGCATCCCAGATGGCCTCTCGCGTATTTTCCCGCGACCAGACTCCTGCGAGGCCCGAGGCCAGAGTCTCGTAGTGACGGATCGCGATATCTTCACCCATGACCACCGGCTGAACGATAAAGTCCTCATAGCGATTCTTACCGGTCCCAGGTTCGACGATGCTGGCCTTGCCGAAGTAGTTGTCTTCTCTGGTTGACGCGAGCGAGGTATGGCTGTCAGTCGCGCCGATCATGCCGAACTTGAAGGGGTTTGCGCCGATCTCAGCCTCGTATTTGAGACCCCGCGCCAGCGCCTGACGCGCATATTCGCGCGGCAGCATCTCTGGTGTCTTAAACTCAGTTCCGAAATTTCCACGGTCCCAGGTGTAGTAATCGGCGAATTCGTCATCTGGTGACAAGAGAGGGTGGGTTTCACCATCACCCTTGATCTGGGTGACTTCATAAACCGGCTCCCAACGCATCCGACGCTCAGCGTAATCAATCCCAAGGGGCTCACCATTCATCCGCTGATCGTCAAACATCAGACCATTTGAGAGATTCCCATTGTGGGCGAAGGCTATAACTTGTCCGCCCGTGTTTTCTTCATAGGCTTCCATCCAGTCCCAAAGGTCCTCAGGATCACTGCTGTCGTATGCAGAAAACGGTACAAGGTCTTCGACACTTTCCGCGTCATCGCGAAACATGACCACCCGATGCAAATTGTTGGCATCGGGTCCGGATGACCACTCAAAACCATGCAGCGCGGTGAAGGCACCTGGCTCATTGTGGCTTTCGGCGCTCTCCACAATACGATTCCAAATAGAGCGCGTCAGATTTGGATCATCGATCGGGTCGTTCAGCGCATTTAGCGCAGCGCCCCATTCCACATATGCCCCGATTGGGTCGCCGTCCTTTACCAGGTCATGGAGTTTTCGCCCCCAATCGTTCGCCAATAAGCCTGGGTTCGATTCCGCGATCATTGGCGCAAGCCCAAGGTTCTCCGCGTGATCCGCTACCACAAGAAAATCGAGAGGCCGTATTAGCTGAGCGTACTCTCCTACTGACGCGCGAACTTTCTCGCCCTTTGCGAAGCGGAAAGCCTCCTCGGGCCCAAGCGTGTTCCCGATCATACCGGCGTCCGTGGAATAAGAGGTGTGTAGGTGGGTGTCGCCCCAAAGAACTCGGTTTGGATAGGATTGGTCCAGATAAGGCGAGTAATGAGCTGCACCAAGGCGGACATCGTCCTCACCAATCGCCACATCTCCCGTGTAACCTTGTGCGGCAGCCGCGCTGGCCCAAAGTGAAGCTAGTCCAAAGCTCAGAAGTACCTTCATCATTTTCCCACGTTCCCTCGACAATGCAGCCAATGCTTACCGTTTTCTGAATAATCGAAACAAATCTCCCAAAAGCCGAGCGTCTAGAATAAGCTCTATGATAGTTTGTTAACAACTACCGATTATCTTTGATGTGTATCAAAATTTGAAGTGATCATTCGACTTAACAGGAGAAAGGGTCGGGCGCGGTGACACGCGAAACCGTCACAGAACGCTGCTTGGTGCGGGCCGCTTAGGCCAGCGCGAGTTCTGGAAACAGAGTGGCCAATGCCCCGATTATGAATTCCACGCCAATGCAAATCAGGAAGAAGCCCATGACACGGGTCATGGCGTTGATGCCTGAATCCCCCATGAAGCGAACCACTCTGGTAGAGGCTTTGAGCACCAAGAATGCGAGCAAAGCGGTTATCAATATAGCTATTGCCACCGCTAGATAGCCGAGAAGACGTCCGTCTCCGACTTCATGGGCCGCAACTTCGGCCGACATGCCGATCACGACGGCGATGGAACCGGGGCCGCTGAGCATCGGGACGGCCAAAGGGGTGAAGGCTATCTCTCCGCCTTCCGCGGGGCTCTCATCCGATGGTGTGTCGCTAGGCGGCGGGAACAGCATTCGAAAGCCGATGAACGCGATTATCAGGCCGCCTGCGATACGAAGGCTACTGATTGTTATTCCGAAGAACGACAGCACGATTGAACCGGCCAAGAGGAACAAAAGCAGCGTTGACGCCATGTAGATTGAGGCTCTTAGCGCAACCCGGTCCCGGGCGTCGTCCGAGAGCTTACTCGTAAGCCCCAGGAAGAGGGGGGCCGTGCTAAAGGGATTAGCGATTGGGATGAGCGCCAGGACAGCGAGAACCGCATACTCGATGAATTCCGAGATCACTTGACACCCCTCGATCTATCGAAATCGCTGCGGTCAGCAGAACCCTTTGATTAGCCCACTGTTATTGTTGGAGCAGTCTTGAAGTAAGGCCCAGCTTGGCAGGCTAAGCCTTGAACGTGAACTATTATATTTGGCCCTATCTTTGATTTACGTCATTATTGTGCAAATTTGACGCAAGTAGAATGATCGTCGTTACGGGCGAGGCCGGATGGTTTGCTATGCCCGCATCCATTCAACACCGCGTTGCACGCGCGCGAACAATAGATTGGAAGAGATCCGATGAAGCGTTTTGGTTGGCAAACAGCGCCGTTAGCCATTGTCGTGTTGGCTTTCGGTTTTTCTGCATTTTCCTCTTCAGCGCAGGCACAGCAGGGCAAGCCTGATGGCGGTTTCTCGGGCTTCGTTTCAGTGCTGCTTGGCGTTGCAGAGGTCGAGTCGCAGTTCCAGACGGATGACGACAACCGCATCAACACATCGCTCTCAAGCTCCGGAGAGAGCTCTACGGTTTTCGCGCCCGCGGTTCCCTTCGAGCTGGCTTACATGGTGTCGGACTGGAACACCCAGTTCTATGCCGGCATCCCCGTCGAGAACCTGCGCGAAGGCGCGTTTTTCCAATGGGAGGCCGGTGCCCGCTATTGGCTTGCCGACAACACGAGACTGTCAGCGAGCTTGGTCGCGCCGAACTTGATCGTGGACGAAACCTGGTCCGATCCTTTTCTTCTCAACGCGCCGCGCAGCAAGACCGACATTGATTCGCTTGGTTTCAAGCTGCGCGCCGACAACATCGCGGGAACACACTGGGGGCTGCGCTACGAATTCCAGAACAAGGAGATCGACAACGAGCAGAGCGGTCAGTCCAGGGGGCTCGTGCCGAGCCAGCTCCGGCTTCTCGAGCGCGATGCGAACCTGCATCGCGTCACCGCTACCTACGCTTGGCCTCTTGGAGACGGCTGGTGGCTTCGGCCTGCTCTGCGTTACGAACTCGCCGACGCAGACGGCGACTCAAACAGCTACAACGCCCTTCGGCCCGAGGTTGGCTTTTTCTATGGGACGCCTAGCTACGACCTGAGCATTGACCTGTCCTACGAGAGCCGCTGGTTCGACGAAGACAATCCGATCTTTGGTAGAGCACGGGACGATTCGACCTATCGCGTAACGGCGGCCTTCGGATACAAGCAGCCCTTCGGATGGGAGCACTTCCGCTTCGACGTCATCGGGTCCTTCGCCTACGGGGATTCGGACATCGATTTTTATGACAACCAACTCTTTTATGTCGGAAGCGGCTTGACCTACACATTCTGAGAACGGGCGCCCGTAATGGCGGAGTGGCAGGACCCAGCCAAAGGCAAGCCGGCTCCGCAATGGCGCTCGGTCGTGATGCCCATCCTGCTCGCGCTGGCACTTTCGGCCTGCGGAACGGTACCCCCTCGTAATCCTCTTCCCGCGAACGGCGGCCAACTCGCCAGCATCCCCGGGCTGCCCGAGAATGTCCGTTTTTGGGGCGATGAGGTCCCCGAATACATGCTCGAAATCCTGCGGACGGCGAGCACTGAAGAAATCATGGAATTCATGCCCGCCTGGGCCGGTCAGGAGCACCATTTCCTTGCTATTTCAGGCGGCGGACAGAACGGCGCTTTCGGCGCCGGGCTCATAAACGGGTGGACTGCATCCGGGACCCGGCCGGAGTTCCTCATGGTCACTGGCATAAGCACCGGCGCCCTTTCAGCCCCCTTCGTCTTTCTGGGACCCGACTACGACGACGAACTGACGGCCGTCTACACGATGTTCAGCACTCAGGACCTGATCGACTACAGGTACTGGCTGGAGGCTTTGACGAGCGATGCCGTCCTGGACACGGAGAAGCTCCGCGACATCATCGCCAGTTTCATGGACGACGAGATGATGCGCCGCCTGGCGGAGGAGAACGCCCGGGGACGGCGGCTCTTCGTCGGCACCACGCACTTGGACGCCAGACGCCCGGTGGTCTGGAACATCACGGCGATCGCCTCGAGCGACTATCCGCGCAAAAAGCAGCTCATCACGGACGTCCTTCTGGCCTCCGCATCCATACCGGGCGCATTCCCGCCGGTCTTGATCGATGTTCAGTCCGGCGGCAAGCGCTATGACGAACTCCATGTGGACGGCGGCACCGCCTCACAGGTGTTTGTCTATCCGCCCGCGCTGGACTTTCGGTACTTTCTGCAACGGTTCGATTCAGATGACCCTCAGGACGTCTACGTAATTCGCAATTCCAAGCTGACACCCGAGTGGAGGACGGTCGAGCCGAACGTCTTCAGTCTCGCCAAGATTGCCCTGGAATCGCTGATCCGCACACAAGGTCTCGGAGACCTGGGCCAGATCTACCAACTGACCATCAGGGACGGCGGCAACTACCATCTGGCCTACATCCCGGAGGACTTCACGATGAAGCCGGAAGAACCCTTTGATAGGGAATACATGAAAGCGCTCTATCAACTGGGCTTCGATCTCGCGAAAAACGGCTACCCTTGGGACTCCGAGCCGCCCAACCTGCGAGTAATTGAAGTTTCGGAGCCTGCGCCCGGCATGGACCAATGACCGCGCGTGCTGCTTGTGGACAAGGAACCACGAAGATCATTCTAGAGATCGCCGCCGCCTCGGTCTTGTCCGTTGCGTTCTGACTCATTGAGGCAGTCCAGGGAGCCACCAGCAGAGTGAATGCACAACGTGCCCTCAGCCTCTCCAAGCGGATCGCTTTCTTCCTTCTAGGCGGCCTTAGCTGCGCGCTCGTCATCGGCACGGGACTGGCGGCCTACTACCTGGAAAGCCGCGACGACTTGAAACCCTGGCACGAGTTGAAGCTGACCCAGGAATTCTCGCTCGAAAGCCCCGATATCGATTTTCGAGCCTACCTGTCCAGGGAAGCCCGCCTCTTCGAGGAAATGAGCCGAAAACTGCGGGACTCATTGGCCCCGGACGACCAGACAGCGATCAACCGCTACGCGCCGGGCAGCCTTTCCGATCCCGACAACTGGGAACGGAACTGGAATCAGAGCTACATCCTCGGCCAGCAGGCCCCGAAGGCGATATTCGTTCTCATACACGGGATGTCGGACTCCCCTTATAGCCTCAACAACCTCGCCGAAAGGCTGCACGAAGCCGGCGGCGAGGTGATAGGGCTCAGGCTCCCTGGACACGGCACGCTGCCCGCGGGCCTGTTGGATGTGACCTGGCAAGACATGAGCGCCGCGGTCTCTCTGGCGGTCAAGCACGCCAAGGACAGGGCGCGCAGCTCCGGGGCGGAGGGAACTTTTCTGGTCGGATATTCCGTCGGCGCGGCCTTGGCCATGCATCACACGTTGGATTCTTTGCAGAGCGGCAGTGACGCCGTCGATGGGCTGGTACTTCTATCGCCGGCGATCGGACTGCCCGCGGTCGCCAAGCTTGCAATCTGGCAGCAGCGGTTGAGCAGCTGGTTCGGCCTACGCAAAGTCGCCTGGAACAGCATTAGCTTGGAATACGACCCCTTCAAGTATGGTTCCTTTGCCATCAACGCAGCCATTCAATCGGCGCTTCTGACGGATGCCCTCCGCTCCAAGTTGCGAGCGCTCGCGCCGACCGGCGCGCTCAATGAGCTTCCCCCGATTTTGGCCTTTCAATCCTCTGTCGACGCGACCGTCTCCTCCCGCTCCGTGGTCGAGGATCTATTCCTTTCCTTGCCGGCCGGAGATCGTGAACTCGTGCTTTACGACGTCAATCGGCTGACAGAAGCGATTGCTGTGCTGGCCAATGATCCGAAGCCCTGGGTGGATGCTCTTCTGGCTAGAGACGACCTGCCCTTCACTCTTTCGCTCGTCACTAATCTCACGACCGAGAACCGCGAGACCGTGGTCATCAGACACGAAGCGGGCGCGGCGAAGATCTCGCAACGCTTGCTGGGCATGGACTGGCCTCCCAGCGTCTTTTCCCTCTCTCATGTTGCTTTACCCTTTCCGGCGACGGATTCTCTCTACGGGGATGGAATCGCGCACAACAGTCCCGGAATTGAGCTTGGCATTCTCTCTTTTCGCGGCGAGCGGGGCGCCTTGAAGATTTCGGCCAACGACATGCTTCGCCTCCGCTGGAATCCGTTCTACAGCTACCAGGAGAGGCGAATTCTGGAATTCGTGGGCCTTTCGAGAAGCCAAGCGCAATATCTGGAAAAATAGTGAATTCTACTAGAGCGCGCCTCCAGCACGCCCGCTTGAGGCCCGCCACGGGCAATCGTTCTGCTGGCTGCTTAGAAGATCAACCCGCTGAGAGACACCGCGAGAACGATCGCCAGGGCAAGTGGATAAATAGCACGGGACCAAAGATCAATGCGGCGCAGAACCCGGATGTCGGTTCTGCTCACCTAGTGGATTGACCCAAACGGAAGAGTCCGATTTCGGATTCTCGTCGGGTTGCATTTGCGCAAATCTGCGTCATGCGCACAGGAATTTCCATCACTGTTTTGGCTGCGGACCGCCGAGCAGCAGGCCTCGAACCGCCTAGGTGTAACTTGACAGTCTGGCCACTTAATGGGGGTAGGCCACCATCACCTCCTCCAAACGGTTACTCCAAAATCAACGCGCTGGTACTCTGCAAGTTACCCTCAGAAGCGGAAGGCGGCGCCGAGCACCGGGCCGTACTGATCGACATCATAGAGAAATCCACCAGACTCGTAGTCGACGGAGAGATAGCGGAAGCCAAAGCCGACCCAAGCCCAATCGCTCAGTTGGTAACGAACGGTGCTGAAGAGCTCCCACTCGAGGTCGGCGCCTATGCCGAATCCCCCGATTCCGGATGTGAATTGAAAGTGCCAGTTCTCCCCAAGGGGAACCCCGAGACGCGCTCCAGCAATCGGATCCAACCAATCTTCCGAATAGCTGATGGACCGCCGGTTTGCGGGCCCCGCCAGAGTGAGCGTACTGTCGATGGACCAGTAGCGCAGGCCGCCGTAGAGGTCCAAGCGGTACTCCGGCTCCTCGATAACGCTGTACCCAGCCGCGCCGGCGATCAGGAAATTTTCCTGATCCACGTCGACCGTTGCGAAACCGCCGCTGCCAAAGCTGTCACTGGCGCTGACATCCGTGTAGACGATGTCGGTCATGAAGAAGAGCCGGTCTTTGCGGGCTTCTCCATAGATTAAGAAGGCTCCCTCCAAGTCGTCGAGAATATCGGAGAAAGACTCGTCAACCTCGCCCGGCGGCAAAGGCGGCACCGTCGCGACACTGCCCGATATACCGGACATCCAGGCATAGGGCGCGACGGTGAACGACCAGTTGCCATCCTCGGCTGATGCCCTTGTGCCGATAGTAAGTAGACAGATCACGAATATTGCCAATCGCAGCCACTGATTTCTTGGCGCCGTCATGTTTCACACTCCTGGAACTCGAAAAGGGAGACCCTGCATCGAATGAGCGGGGCAGACGATGGAATGACTTTGAGGCTGCAGCGCCCTGGGATTGCTTCAGTGGAAACCAAGCACAACTTTAAAACGAAAAATCCAGCGCTCATTGCTTCCTCTAATCCGCCTCTTGCGGTCTTGTGGGCATTGCTTCAAAGCGCTTCTTTAACAGGTTCGCCTTCGATTAAGTGTTTGGGAGATATCCAGCCCTCAATGCTAGTCGCCTCCAAGGGAAGATAAAAAGATTTCTAAAGCTTTGGCATCATCTAAATCAAACATTTCTGCCAAAACATGCTCTATCTTCTAGTGCCACTTTGGTAGAATTAAAATTGTGGTAGCTATGTCGTGCAAACTCCAGAGGACGCGGAGGCGATCCATCAGGATGCAGTGTTTTCCTCTCCGATCTGGCTCCTCCCGGAGCGAGGGAGACCATCACCTCCGAGAGGCGCCAAGGCGCCGAAGATGGAAGTATGAACGCACCTTCTATCTTCGGCGCATTGAACCAGAGAAAGGGTTCATCTTTCTTTTCGACGTTATTGGAGACGCTCATGAAACCAGCATCCAAGCTTCTCTCCTCTTTGATGATAGGCCTTGCGGCGTTCCTGCTGCATACAGGGGTTGCCTACGCGGCCTCTGCTCAAGAGATCGACCAGGACGCTTCAATTGCTCTTGAGCGGCTCTATAGCTCGAAGCCAAAAGCAAAGGACTTGGCGGACCAGGCGGTCGCGGTTCTCGTTTTTCCAAAGATCGTCAAGGCGGGCCTGATTGTTGGTGGCGCTTACGGGGAGGGCGTCTTGCGCCAAAACGGAGAGTCGGTTGGGTACTACAACTCCATCGCAGCTTCCTACGGCCTGCAGGCCGGCGGTCAGACCTTTGGCTATGTGATGTTCTTCATGAACGAGGAGAGCGTGGACTACCTGGAATCTTCGGACGGATGGGAGATAGGCGCAGGTCCGAGCGTGGTGGTGCTTGAAGATGGCTTCGGCATGAAATCCAGTTCTACAACACTCACCAAAGACGTCTATGCCGTCATCTTTAATCAAAGCGGCTTGATGGCCGGAATTGGTTTGGAGGGTTCAAAGATCTCCAGGATTAAGCGCTAGCCTAAGAACCAATCTGCACGACGATCTACCCGATGCTGGAGATCCAGGAAGACCCTAATGAACGCTCAAAGCTACTCAATCAGTCCAATCTAGAACTGACGGTAGGCTTAAGATCAGGAGGTCTGCTATTGGCTAAAAAGCGGACACAATCCTCTGGACACGCCCAAGAAAATTCTGTTGTAGAAATTGAACAATCAGAAAGTGCACTATCTGAAAGCGCCATTGGTGGGCTTAACGGAACGCCACATAGAGTATGCCGAAAATTGTATAGTCAGGGGCTCCTTAGGCCCCCTGATGGATCGGAGTTTAGATGGAAGTCAAGCAGGCCTGGTTTAAAGTTCTTGCGATTTTGTCGCTGCTGGCGGGACTAGCCGCTCTACCTGCCAATGCCCAGCAAAGCGACGCGGAGCTGGCCAAGGCCCTGGCCAATCCCGTGGCGAGCCTCATATCCGTTCCCTTCCAGTTCAACTACGATCAGGACATTGGGTCTGGCGACAAGGGCGAACGGCTCGTTCTGAATGTTCAGCCCGTCGTGCCCATGACTCTCAACGAAGATTGGAACCTCATATCGCGCACCATCCTGCCTCTCATTTGGCAGGACGACGTGGTCACTTCCGAGGGGACACAGTTTGGCCTAGGTGATGTCGTGCAGAGCGCCTTCTTCTCTCCGGCGCGGCCAACCGAAAGTGGTATCATCTGGGGAGCGGGGCCGGTGTTCCTGTTACCCACGGCAACCGAGGACAGCTTGGGAACGGAGAAGTGGGGGGCGGGACCGACCGCCGTTGCGCTTCGCCAAAGCGGCCCTTGGACTTATGGCGCTCTGGCCAACCATATCTGGTCCTTCGCAGGAGCGGACAGCAGGAAGGACATTAGCACGACCTTCCTGCAGCCTTTCATTAACTACACGACGCCGAACGCGACCTCTTTCTTCCTAAATACCGAAACGACCTACGACTGGAACGCAGGCGAAGCCTCTGTGCCGATCAATGCAGGTGTAAACCAACTCCTCGACATCGGCGGGCAGAAACTTCAGGTCGGGCTGGGCTTGCGCTATTGGCTTGATTCGCCGGACGGCGGTCCCGAGGGCTTCGGAGCTAGATTTAACGTCATCTTCCTTTTTCCAAGGTGATGACCGGTGACACGTCGTGAAGACCGCTTCTGGCCAATCGCGGACGTTCCGCGCGTCCGCTCAAAGCTCTTCATGCGTGGTGAAGCCGACGATGTCGCCGTCCTGGAATCAGAGCGCCATGGGTGTTGAGACGCCTGGGATCGTTTCCACGTCGTAGAGTTCACTGACCGCCCCATCGATGCAGAACCAATAGCGGACAGTCTCCCAACCACCTCCCATTAATTTAGGTCCTGCTCGATGAATCAGGGCGTGCCTCTGTACATTGATATATGTCAAAGGACATAGACATTCAGAGTGTCATTATTTTTAGACATTCTGATCTGGAGGCAGCAGTGCGCATTCTTTTGATCCATCCGAACTATCACTCTGGCGGTGCTGAAATAGCCGGAAATTGGCCACCAGCATGGGCGGCCTATTTGGCCGGCGCATTGAAAGCAGCGGGCTACAACGACGTCCATTTCCTCGACGCCATGACCAATGACCTGAACGAAGATGAAATCAGAAAGGGCATCCTAGAGATTGACCCTGACGTCGTTGGCTGCACCGCAATCACCCCGTCCATCTATGCTGCGGAACAAGTGCTGAAGATTTCTCAGGAAGTTGTACCGAGCGCGCTGCGCGTTCTTGGCGGGGTGCATGCCACGTTCATGTACAAACAGGTACTCAGCGAAGCACCCTGGATTGATGTCATTGTACGCGGAGAGGGAGAAGAGATCATCGTCTCCCTCATGGACGCGGTTTCAGAGGGACGTTGGGAAAGTGAGCGTTCAGCAATAAGGGGGCTGGCGTTCCGGGAGGGTGATAAAATTGTCGCTAGCGAGGCCGCACCCACGGTCAAGAATCTCGATGCTATTGCGCCCGATTGGTCACTGCTGGAGTGGGAAAAGTATATCTATGTCCCGCTGGGAGTCAGAGTTGCGATTCCCAACATGGCGCGTGGTTGTCCCTTTACATGCTCCTTCTGTTCCCAGTGGAAGTTTTGGCGGGACTATCGGATCCGCGACCCGAAAAAGGTGGTGGATGAAATCGAGACTCTAGTCGAAGACCATGACGTCGGCTTCTTCATCCTCGCCGACGAAGAACCCACCATCAATCGCAAGAAGTTCATCGCCTTCTGCGAGGAGCTGATCGCTCGCGGTCTGCCCGACAAGGTGAAGTGGGGTATAAACACCCGCGTCACCGACATTCTCCGCGACGAAGCACTGCTGCCACTGTATCGGGAAGCAGGACTGGTTCATGTCAGCCTCGGTACCGAGGCGGCAGCACAACTGCGCCTAAACCGCTTCAACAAGGAAACGAAGATCGAGGAAAACAAACGCGCCATCGAGCTGCTCCGCAAGGCAGATATATTTGTTGAGGCACAGTTCATCGTTGGTTTGGAAAACGAGACAGCCGAAACCCTGGAAGAGACCTATCAGATGGCGAAGGATTGGGATCCGGATCTCGCCAACTGGGCCATGTACACCCCCTGGCCCTTCTCCTCCCTCTTCCATGAATTGGGCGATAAGGTCGAGATCTTTGACTTCTCCAAGTACAACTTCGTAACCCCGATTATGAAGCCGGAAGCCATGGACCGGGCTGAGTTGCTTGACCGGGTCATGAACAACTATCGCCGCTTCTACATGCGCAAAGCTCTGTTCCACTATCCCTGGCGAGGGTCAGGTTTCAGGCGTCGCTATCTGCTGGGGTGTCTTAAAGCTTTCCTGAGAGCTGGCGTACAGCGGTCTTTCTATGACTTGGGTAAGCACAACTACTGGGGGCCACAGTCGAAGAACAAGGTAGATTTCCAGTTCGATAGAAGCCGAAAGATTGCGCCTGCCCAGACAGCCGATTGGGAAGCTGCAGCCGACCGGGCATCGCGAGCGCGCGCAAGGCGAGAGGGCAAGAAAGAAAGCGTCATGGCCTGCGGCGGAGGGCGCGAGCAGATAAGCGAAGAAATGGAGATGAACTAGAGGGCGCTTTAGGGAGGATCGGCGAATGGCGCATCAAAGCACCTCAGCTCCGCTTCACGATACCTCAGGCAGGCTCGGGCCGACCTACCAGGAACATTCCGCTCTGGTAGGTCCCAACACGGTCATTCAACTTGCTCGTTCTCTGAAGGAGATAGGAGGTGACTCAGTAGCTCTTAGTGTGTTCGTGCTTGCTGGACAGGAAGACTTTCTTCAGGTCCCTCCAAAAGTCATGATCGATGAAAGACGCGCTGGCGACCTATTTCGAGCTCTATTCTCAACCCTCCCAGAGACAGAAGCTCGCCTAATTGCCGAGTATGCAGGCCGCCTTACCGCGGATTACATCCTAAAGAATCGCATTCCATGGATCGCGCGCGCTCTATTGCCCCTGCTTCCGTCCAATGTTGCAAGCGATCTACTTCTAAGCTCGATCTCACGCAACGCTTGGACCTTTGTTGGTTCAGGAGAGCTCACGATAAAATCCAGCAATCCACCGACGATCGTCATTGCAGATAACCCTCTTCCAATGCCAGGCGGATGTTGGCACTTGGCCGTATTCCAGCGCCTATTCGAGGTCTTAGTCAATGAATGCGCCCAGGTAGTCTGCAAGGATCGCGCTTTAGCACCCCAAAGCCCTTATGAATTCGAAATCCGATCCATTTGACCAATTAATCAACCTCGATTCTCTTCTTTGATAAGAGGCTCGCGCTTCGATACGAGATGTCTGCTTCTAGCCAACTGCGGCGATTGCTGGCCAACCCTGAACCGGTCTGTCCGCCGCCAAGTCACTCGCCTAAAATTAATGCATCCATAGAGATTAGGATTTAGGTAATCTGAGCCCACACTTGTCTTTCCCTCAACACGCTAGGCGGAGCTGAAGATGCGGTATTGGGGATCACTTTCTTGGGCAATTTATCTCACTCTCCTCGTGCTTTTCGGCTTTTCCGCCGTGGCATTCTCTCAGGAGAATCAGCCATTCGAGGAGATCGCCACCGCTCCAGTGATCCTCGACGGCGAGACTCTATTCCAGCTTCGCGGCTCCTCCTCCTTACCTGCCGAGACGCGGGCAGACAGGGTCGCCGAAAGGATTGTAACGGCGGCTGAAAGCCCATCCTATTCTTCCAATAATCTGAAGCTTAGACCGATCGACAGCGGTTTCGAGCTGCGCAGCGGCAACTACACCATCTTTTCGATTTTCGAGGCCGATGCCCGTGTTGAGGAACTCGAGATTGAGATCTATGCGGAAGGCATCCGCGAGCGTGTCCAAGCGGCGATCGACGCCTACCGTGACGCGCGCAGCTCCAAGGGGGTCGGCTATGCCGCTCTCCTAGCATTAGCCGCCACCCTGATTTTTGGGCTGTTCCTGGTGACGCTCAAGCTTCTATGGCGACTCGCCTCGCGGCTCTTGGAACGCCTCTTGAGCAACCAGATGAAGGGACTCGCGGACAAAGCCAGCAAGGTCGGACAGCTTCAGCAACTCTCCGATGCGCTGCAGCTATTGGTGAAGCTCATATTCCTCTGTGTCGGCCTGATCGCGCTCTACTACTACATCACCACCGTGCTGCATGCGCTTCCCTGGACCAGAGGCATCGCTGCCGAGGCCTTCAAGCTCCTCACGGCACCCCTCTTCGATATCGGTCTCGGCATCCTCCACACCATTCCCGACCTCATCGCGCTGGGTTTGATCTTCATCGCCACCCGCTACGCACTGAAGTTGTCGAAGCGCTTTTTCTACAGCGTCCATATCGGACGAATTCCACTGCCTAACTTCGAGCGCGAATGGGCGATCCCGACCGAGAGGCTGTTGCGTCTCTGCGTCATCATCTTCGCTATCATCATGGCCTATCCCTACATTCCCGGCTCGCAGTCGGCTGCCTTCAAGGGGATATCGATCTTCGCTGGCGTGATCCTCTCGCTGGGGTCCAGTTCAATCGTCGCCAACCTCATCGCGGGCTATTCGTTGATTTATCGCCGGGCCTTCCAGGTCGGCGACCGGGTGAAGGTCGCGGGCGTGGTTGGCGACGTTCAGGAGATGCGTCTGCAGGCAACGCACCTGATCACCCCGAAGAACGAGCGCGTCACTCTCCCCAACTCCACGATCCTCAGTACGGATGTGATCAACTACTCCACCCTCGCAAAGGACAAAGGACTAATCCTGCATACAGAGGTTGGGATCGGGTATGAAGTGCCTTGGCGCCAAGTTGAAAAGCTACTGCTTAAGGCCGCCGCCATGACTGAGGGCGTTTTAACAAACCCTGCGCCTTTCGTCCTGCAGACGAGGCTCGGGGACTTCGCCCCAGTTTACGAACTCAATGCATACACCCAAGACGAAAAATCCATGCCGGCGATCTATAAAGCGCCTTGTTATCGAGGTAGTGCCAGACCAGCGACAGGAGTTTTTTGATTGTTTGCTCGGTTTCTAGAGGATTTTCCGCAGCTCTCCTAACCAAGCCCTCTGCGTCCAGACGAACCAAGACCGTGTTATCTAGGCTAGCGGTTGCGGTAGATAGATAGGGCTTGCCGACCAGCCCCGCTGCGCCAGCAATTGAGCCCTCGTCCAAAAGAGCAATATGGCCCTCGTTGTCCTTAACTTCTAGCGACCCTCGTTCCACGAGCCACGCTGGACCCTTCTGTCCCGTGGCGTAGGCGTTCTCTCCCTTCTGGAGGATTCTGGTATCCATGCTTAGCTCTCCCTGTTTCAAGCAAAGTCATGTGTCGGCGCAGTTTACCCAGATTGAGAGTCCGGACAAATGTAGATGCGTTAAAAGTACTAAGGTAACCGCGAAAGCTGCCTCAAAAAAATGTCCGCTTTTAGCCAGAAGCGGACATTCAGAACCATATTATTTCTTGGTTATGTTAACAGCCACGTGACCAGTGGTTCCTGCACCTACCGGCCTGAACC
>JARRJC010000039.1 GCA_037379885.1 Limibacillus sp. | reverse complement strand
GGGCGTGCAGCGCTTGCCCTTCTCCGGCATGCGCAAGGCCAAGCTGCTGCTGACCGACGCTCTGATCGAAGCAGCGCAGCGCGAGGCCGAACAGGAAGCTGCCGGGGACGACTGAACCCCGGCACCGAATTTTTTTGAAGGCTGTCTAAACCAAGAGGCACGAAGGAATGGAAACGGCAACGGCTTACAAGACCGAACTTCTGCAGGTGGCTGATGCAGTCGCCCGGGAGAAGTCGATCGACCGCGAGGAAGTGCTCGAGGCGATGGAACAGGCGATCTCCAAGGCGGGGCGCGCCAAATACGGCCACGAGCATGATGTGCGCGCCGAAATCGACCGCAAGAGCGGCGAGATTCGTCTGCGCCGCTTCCGCGAGGTCGTGGAGGAGGTCGAGGACGACATGACCCAGATCGCGCTGCCCGATGCGCGCGCGCTGGACGAGACGCTGGGCTTCGGCGACTTCGTGACCGAGGACCTGCCGCCCATCGACCTGGGCCGCATCGCCGCCCAGACCGCCAAGCAGGTGATCGTGCAGAAGGTGCGCGAGGCCGAGCGCGCCCGCCAGTTCGAGGAGTACAAGGACCGCGTGGGCGAGGTGGTCAACGGCATCGTCAAGCGGACCGAGTTCGGCAACGTCACCGTGGACCTGGGCCGGGCCGAAGCCATCATGCGCCGCGACGAGACCATCCCGCGCGAAGCCTTCCGCAACGGCGACCGTGTGCGCGCCTACATCTACGACGTGCGCTCCGAACAGCGCGGCCCGCAGATCTTCCTGTCGCGCGCCCGTCCGGAGTTCATGGGCAAGCTCTTCGCCCAGGAGGTGCCGGAGATCTATGACGGCATCATCGAGATCAAGGCCGTCGCCCGCGACCCGGGCAGCCGCGCCAAGATCGCCGTCATCAGCCACGACAGCTCGATCGACCCGGTCGGCGCTTGCGTCGGCATGCGCGGCAGCCGCGTCCAGGCCGTCGTGGGCGAGCTCCAGGGTGAGAAGATCGACATCATTCCCTGGTCCGAGGACACGGCCACCTTCGTGGTCAACGCGCTTCAGCCCGCCGAGGTCACCAAGGTGGTGCTCGACGAGGACGCCGGGCAGATCGAGGTCGTGGTGCCCGACGAGCAGCTTTCGCTCGCCATCGGCCGCCGCGGACAGAACGTGCGTCTGGCCTCACAGCTCTCGGGCTGGGATATCGACATCCTGACCGAAGAGGAGGAGAGCCAGCGCCGCCAGGAGGAGTTCCGCCAGCGCTCGCAGCTCTTCATGGAAGGTCTGGACGTGGACGACGTCATCGCGCACCTGCTGGTCGCCGAGGGCTTCACCTCCATCGAACAGGTCGCCTACGTGGAGGCCGACGAACTGGCCGGGATCGAGGGCTTCGACGAGGAGATCGCCGAAGAGCTGCGCCTGCGCGCCTCCTCCTACCTGGAAGAGATGTCCCGTCAGGCCGAGGACCGCCGCAAGGAGTTGGGCGTCACCGACGAGGTCGCGGCCATCGAAGGGCTGTCCTCCGCCGCGCTGGTCAAGCTGGGCGACCAGGGGGTCAAGACGCTCGACGACTTCGCCGATCTGGCGAGCGACGAGCTGATCGAGATCCTGGGCGACCTCGCGCCTTCGGTCGAGGAGGCCAACGAGATGATCATGGCCGCCCGCGCCCACTGGTTCGAGGACGAGGACGCCCCCGCCGAGAGTGGCGAAGCAGCCGCTGGTGAAGCAGCCACGGGTGAAGAGGCCGCTGGGGAAGAGTCCTCCGACGAGAAGGAGAGCGGCAACTGAGCGACGCGGCGTTCCAGAGGGCCGAAGGGCCCGTCGAGCCCAAGGGGCCCGAGCGGCGCTGCCTCGCCACCGGCGAGCGGCGCGCGAAGGAACGCCTGTTGCGTTTCGTCGTGGGTCCGGACGGCCAGGCCGTCCCGGATCTGCGCGAACGTTTGCCGGGCCGCGGTTTGTGGATCGTGCCCCGGCGGGATATGATCGCCGCCGCCCGGCGCAAGAAGCTCTTCGCGCGGGCCGCAAAGACCGCCGTGGAGCTGCCCGAGGGCCTTGAGGATCAGGTGGAGGAGCTGCTGAAACGGCAGTGCCTGGATCTGGTCTCCATGGCCCGCAAGGCTGGCGAGGCGGTGGCCGGGAACGAAAAGGTGCGCAGCTGGCTGGAAAAGGGCCGGGTTGCGCTGCTGCTGGAGGCGAAGGACGCGTCCGAGGCGGGGCGAAAGCGGATGATCGGCTACGCCCGCGCGCTTGAAGACGGCGTCACGGTCTGGCAGCTCTTCGAAGCGGCCGAAATGGGCCGCGCCTTCGGGCGGGATCAAGCCGTTCACGTGGCGGTTGCGCCCGGCGGTTTGGCCGATAAGCTGTCGCGCGACGCCGCGCGGCTGGAAGAATACAGCGCCTCGTGATTTGGGCGCGCCCGCAATATCCGGGGACACCGGGTAAGCCGGGAACAACAGAAGGCCGGGGGCCGATAGGCGGAACCCGGTTCGAGAAGGAAAAGATTAGGACACCATGAGCGAAAGCAAGGACAACTCCACCAAAAAGCCCCTCAGCCTAGGCCGGGGGCGGCTTGAGCTTAAGAAGACTGTCGAATCGGGCCAGGTCCGGCAGAGCTTCAGCCATGGCCGCAGCAAGACCGTGCAGGTGGAGGTCAAGCGCTCGCGCACCATCGACCGCACCCCGGCGCGCGCCGAAGCGAAGGGCCCAGAGGCGGAGACCGGCAAGGTCGAGAAGCCGGTAGCCGCACCCAAGCCCAAGGCCGCCGAGGACGACAGCCGCCTGACCGCGCAGGAGCGCGAGAAGCGCGTGCAGGTCGTCGAGGACGCCAAGAAGCGCACCGAGGAAGAGGCCAAGCGCAAGGTCGAGGAAGACAAGCGCCGCGCCGAGGAAGAGAAGCTGCGCGCCGAAGAGGACAAGCAGCGCGCCGAAGAGGAAGCCAAGCGTCAGGCCGAGGAAGAAGAGCGCCGCCGCGTCGAAGAAGAGGCGCGCAAGCAGCTCGAAGCCGAGGAGGCCGCCAAGCGCAAGGAGCGCGGCGAGCCCGAGCCCATAGCGCCGAGCGAGCCCGAAATCGTCGACGAGCGCCCCGCGGGGCGCAAGGGCGGCGACGAGCCCGTGGCCGATCTGGCGGACGAACTGGGCGGACGCGTCAAGCGCAAGGGCGCCGGACCGAAGACTCCCAGCCCCTCCAAGCCGCGCAGCGGCGAAGAGCGCCGCCGTGGCAAGCTGACCATCACCAAGGCCCTGGACGGCGAGGACGATCAGGAGCGCCAGCGCTCTCTCGCCTCCCTGCGCCGCCAGCGCGAGCGCGAGAAGCAGCGCCAGCGCGAGCAGATGGCCTCCCAGCCCGCCAAGAAGATCGTGCGTGAGGTCACCGTGCCGGAGACCATCACCGTGCAGGAGCTGGCCAACCGCATGGCCGAGCGCGGCGCGGACGTGGTCAAGGCGCTGATGCGCATGGACGTGATGGCGACCATCAACCAGTCGATCGACGCCGACACCGCCGAGCTGGTGATCGAGGAGTTCGGGCACAAGATCCGCCGCGTCTCCGACTCCGACGTGGAGATCGGCCTGAAGGGCGAAGAGGATCGCCCGGAGGATATGAAGCCCCGCGCGCCGGTGGTGACCGTCATGGGCCACGTCGACCACGGCAAGACCTCTCTGCTGGATGCGCTGCGCGCCAGCGACGTGGTCGCGCACGAGGCCGGCGGCATTACTCAGCACATCGGCGCCTATCAGGTGCATCTGAAGTCGGGGGCGGCGATCACCTTCATCGATACGCCGGGCCACGCCGCCTTCACCGAGATGCGCGCGCGCGGCGCCAACGTGACCGACATCGTGATCCTGGTGGTGGCCGGCGACGACGGCATCATGGAGCAGACGGTCGAGGCGATTAACCACGCCAAGGCCGCCGAGGTTCCGGTCATCGTCGCGGTCAACAAGATGGACAAGCCCGAGGCCGACCTGGACCGGGTGAAGACCGAGTTGCTGAGCCACGAGCTGGTGCCCGAGGAGATGGGCGGCGACATCATCGTCATCCCCGTGTCGGCCAAGACCCGCGAGGGCCTGGACGACCTCGAGGAGTCGATCCTGCTTCAGGCGGAAATCCTGGAATTGCAGGCCAACCCCAACCGCAACGCCGAGGGCGTCGTGGTCGAAGCCAAGCTGGAACAGGGCCGTGGCTCCGTCGCCACCGTTCTGGTCAAGCGCGGCACGCTGAGGATGGGCGATATCTTCGTCAGCGGCACCGAGTGGGGCCGCGTGCGCGCCCTGATCAACGACCGGGGCGAGCGGACCGAAGAAGCCGGACCCTCAGCGCCCGTCGAGGTGCTGGGCCTTCAGGGCACGCCCCAGGCCGGCGACGACTTCGTGGTGGTCGAGGACGAGACCCGGGCGCGCGAGATCGCCGAGTTCCGTTCGGAGGCCAAGCGTCAGAGCGAGCTGGCCCGCGCCGGGCGCGGCAGCCTTGAGCAGATGCTTTCCAAGATCAAGGAAGGCGAGGTCAAGGAGCTGCCCGTGGTGGTGAAGGCCGACGTGCAGGGGTCTCAGGAAGCCATCGTCCAGGCCTTGGAAAAGGTCGGCACGGAAGAAGCGCGGGTCCGCGTTCTCCATGCCGGCGTCGGCGGCATCAACGAGTCGGACGTCACCCTGGCCCGCGCGTCGGAAGCGATCATCATCGCCTTCAACGTCCGCGCCAACGCCCAGGCCCGCGAGGTCTCGCGCCGCGACGGCGTGGACATCCGCTACTACTCGATCATCTACAACGTGGTGGACGAGATGAAAGCGGCGCTTTCCGGCCTGCTCGACCCCGAGCAGTCGGAGAAGTTCCTGGGCTACGCCGAGATCCGCGAGGTCTTCTCGATCTCCAAGTCCGGCAGGGTCGCGGGCTGCATGGTCACCGACGGCGTGGTCAAGCGGGGCTGCAAGGTCCGCCTGCTGCGCGACGACGTGGTGGTGCACGACGGCACGCTGAAGTCGCTCCGCCGCTTCAAGGATGAGGTCAAGGAGGTCAAGTCGGGCTACGAGTGCGGCATGGCTTTCGAGAACTACAACGACATCCAGGTCGGCGACATGATCGAGTGCTACGAGATCGAGGAGACGCAGCGCGAGCTCTAAGGCCGCGCTGCCTCTTCCCCATCCCGTCCAAGCCTCTTTTCGGATCGAGGACCCGCCCATGGCCGGCAAGCAACCCAGTCAGCGCCAGCTGCGCGTCGGCGAAGAGATTCGCCACGCCCTGGCGCGCATCTTCCTGGAGGGCGAGCTGCGCGACCCGGACCTGGCCGAGGCTTCCATCACCATCACTGAGGTGCGGTTGAGCCCCGACCTGGGCACGGCCACGGCCTTCATCATGCCGCTGGGCGGCGTCGATCAGAAACCCGTTCTGGACGCCTTGAAGCGCGCCGCGCCTTTTCTGCGCGGACAGGTGTCGGCGGCGCTTACGCTTCGCTACACCCCGCGTCTGCGCTTCGAGCTGGACCGCAGCTTCGAGGAGGCCCAGAAGATCGAGAGCCTCTTGCGCTCCGACCGGGTGAAGCGCGATCTGGGCGCGGGCCCGTCCGACGACGACGAAGAGTCCTGAGCCCATGGCGCGCAAGAAGAAGGGCGATCCGGTCCACGGCTGGCTGGCGCTGGACAAGCCCATCGGCATGACCTCGACCCAGGCGCTCGCCCGCGTCAAACGGCTCTTCAATGCGCAGAAAGCCGGGCACGGCGGAACCCTGGACCCGCTGGCCAGCGGCATCCTTCCCATCGCGTTCGGTGAGGCGACCAAGACGGTCGCCTACGCCATGGAAGGCGCAAAGCGCTACCGCTTCACGCTGCGCTGGGGCCAGGCGACCGAGACGGACGACACCGAGGGCGCGGTGGTGGCCGAGAGCGACCAGCGCCCGGACCGGGCCGCGATCGAGGCCGCGCTCGCCCCCTTCATCGGAGAGATCGAGCAGACCCCGCCGCGCTATTCGGCCGTGAAGCTCCAGGGCGAGCGCGCCTACGACCTGGCGCGCGACGGCGTGGAGTTCGAGCTGAAGAGGCGGCTGGTCGAGGTCTTCGACCTCAAGCTCCTCGAGATGCCGGACGCCGACCACGCGACCTTCGATCTGCATTGCGGCAAGGGGGTCTACGTGCGCTCCCTGGCGCGCGACCTGGGCGAGGTTTTGGGCTGCCACGCCCATGTCACCGACCTGCGCCGCACGGCCGTCGGCGCCTTCACTGAAAAGGCGTCGATTTCCCTGGATTCTCTGGAGGCCTTGGGGCATAGTCCCGCCGCCTTCGAGCAGTTGCTTCCGATCGAGACCGCGCTGGACGACATCCCGGCCCTGGCCCTTTCGGAAGCCGAGGCGCTTAGCCTCAAGCGGGGGCAATCGGTATCGCTTCTGAGCCGTCTATATAAGGAGCGGGTCACGGACCTCGACCTGGAAGTCGGGGATGTGGTCTGCGCCATGGCGAAGGGCAAGCCGGTCGCACTCGCGCGATACGAAGGGGGCTCCTTGAGCCCGGTTCGCGTACTGAACCTTTAGTGATGTCGGGACGAGAGTAGAAAAGAAATGTCTATCACCGCCGAACGCAAGCAGGAACTCATCAAGGAGTTCGGTCAGAAGGACGGAGACACCGGTTCGCCGGAGGTCCAGGTCGCGATCCTGACCGAGCGCATCAAGAACCTGACCGAGCACCTGCAGGGACACAACAAGGACTTCCACTCGCGCCGCGGACTCCTGGTCATGGTTGGCCAGCGCCGCCGCCTGTTGGATTACCTCAAGCGCAAGGATCACGGCCGCTACGCCGAGCTGATCCAGCGTCTGGGCCTGCGCCGCTAAGCGGCATGTCAGTGACGATTCCCGCAGCCTTTGCGACCGCCTTTGCCTCCGGGCAGAGCGTGGCGCGTCCGGCTGCGGGTTTCTTCGTTGCGGGCCCTCTTAGAAAATCCGTGGTTGAGCCAACGCTACCGGGCCGGGGCGTTGGACGGAAAAACGCCGGGCCGACGTAAGCGGCGGCGCCTCCAGGATTGGAAGGCACCGCCTTTTACGCGGGTCCGGCACCCACTTTCCGGCCTAAGAACCGAAAAGGACGAAAGACCCTAAATGTTTGAGATCTACAAAAAGGAACTGGAGTGGGGCGGACGCACGCTCTCATTCGAAACCGGCCGCATCGCCCGTCAGGCCGACGGTGCCGTGCTGGTCAAGTACGGCGAGACCGTGGTGCTCTGCACCGCCGTCGCTCAGCGCCAGCCGAAGCCGGGCATCGACTTCTTCCCGCTGACGGTCAACTACCAGGAGAAGTACTTCGCCGCGGGCAAGATCCCCGGCGGCTTCTTCAAGCGCGAAGGCCGCCCGACCGAGAAGGACACCCTGGTGTCCCGCCTGATCGACCGGCCGATCCGCCCGCTGTTCGCCAAGGGCTTCAAGAACGAGACCCAGGTGATCTGCACGGTGCTGAGCCACGACCTGGAGAACGATCCCGACATCGTCGCCATGGTCGGCGCCTCGGCGGCGCTGACGCTGTCCGGCCTGCCCTTCATGGGGCCGATCGCCGGTGCGCGCGTCGGCTACAAGGACGGTAGCTACATCCTGAACCCGCGTGTCCAGGAAGTGCCCGAGAGCGAGCTCGATCTGGTCGTCGCCGGCACGGGCGAGGGCGTGCTGATGGTGGAGTCGGAGGCTCACGAGCTTTCCGAGGAAGTCATGCTGGGCGCCGTTTCCTACGGTCATGAGCAGATGCAGCCGGTGATCAACGCGATCATCGAACTGGCCGAGCTGGCCGCCAAGGAGCCCTGGGACATCCCCGAGGCCGCCCCCGAGGTCGCCGACGTGCGCGCCAAGGTCGAGGCCGAGTTCGGCTCCAAGCTGTCGGCGGCCTACGCCAACGTCGACAAGCAGGCGCGTCAGACCGCCATCGCCGCCGTCAAGGAAGAGGCGCTCGCGCTCTTCGCCGAGGACGAGGCCGCCCAGGCGGTCTTTGGCGGTGTCTTCAAGTCGCTGGAGAGCGACATCGTGCGCGGCGACATCCTGAAGACCAAGAAGCGCATCGACGGCCGCGGCCTCGCCGACGTCCGCCCGATCGTCTCGGAGGTCGGTGTCCTGCCCCGCACGCACGGCTCGGCGCTCTTCACCCGCGGCGAGACCCAGGCGCTGGTCACCACCACGCTGGGCACCGGCTCGGATGAGCAGATCATCGACGCGCTGGAGGGCGAGTTCAAAGAGCACTTCATGCTGCACTACAACTTCCCGCCCTATTCCGTGGGCGAGGCCAGCTTCCTGCGCGGTCCCGGCCGCCGGGAGATTGGTCACGGCAAGCTCGCCTGGCGCGCCCTGCGCCCGATCCTGCCGAAGAAGGAGGACTTCCCCTACACCCTGCGCGTGGTCTCCGAGATCACCGAGTCCAACGGGTCTTCCTCCATGGCCACGGTTTGCGGCTCCTCGCTTTCCATGATGGATGCCGGCGTGCCGCTGACGCGGCCCTGCGCGGGCATCGCCATGGGTCTGATCAAGGAAGGCGACGACTTCGCCGTTCTTTCGGACATCCTGGGCGACGAGGATCATCTGGGCGACATGGACTTCAAGGTGGCCGGCACCGAAAAGGGCGTCACCTCTCTCCAGATGGACATCAAGATCACCTCGATCACGCCGGAGATCATGAAGATCGCTCTGGAGCAGGCGCAGGCCGGACGCATCCACATCCTGGGTGAGATGGCCAAGGCCATGACCGGCAGCCGCGAGGGCGTCTCCGACTTCGCCCCGCGCATCATCACCTTCTCCATCCCGCGCGATAAGATCCGCGAAGTGATCGGCACGGGCGGCAAGGTGATCCGCGAGATCACCGAGACGACCGGCGCCAAGATCGACATCGAGGACGACGGCACCATCAAGGTGGCCTCCATCGACGGCGAGAAGGGCCAGGCGGCCATCGACTGGATCAAGTCCATCGTGGCCGAGCCCGAGGTCGGAGAGGTTTATCGCGGCAAGGTCGTGAAGATCGTCGACTTCGGCGCCTTCGTGAACTTCATGGGTGCGCGTGACGGCCTCGTCCACATCTCCGAGCTGGCGCCCGAGCGCGTCAAGACGGTGAACGATGTGATCAACGAAGGCGATCAGGTCTACGTGAAGTGCATCGGCATCGACGACCGCGGCAAGGTCAAGCTCTCCATGAAGCGCGTCAATCAGGAGACCGGCGCGGACCTGGAGGCGGAGACCGCCGAGGCCTGAGCCTGACAGGCGTTTAACGAAAAAAGGGCTCCGTCCGGGCCGGCCGTTTCGGCCAGCAGGGGCGGGGCCCTTTTTCTGTTCGGAACCTGAAGAAGGAACGAGCGCTCATGACCCTGACCTTGCCCCGCCTGATCGCGCATCGCGGCGCCTCCGCCGAGGCGCCCGAGAACACGCTGGCGGCGTTCCGCAAGGCGGCCGAGCTGGGCGCCGAGTGGGTCGAGTTCGACGTCATGCTGACGGCCGACGCCATGGCCGTGGTGCATCATGACGACACCCTGAAGCGGATCACCGGGATCGACCGTCAGATGGCGGAGACCTCATTCGCCAAGCTGACGGCGATCAACGCCAAGATCGCCGAGCCGATTCCCACGCTGATCGAGGTCATGGCTCTGCTGGCCGCCGAGAACCTGAACGCGAACATCGAGATCAAGCCCACCCCCGGCCGGGCGGAAGCGACGGCGGAGGCGACCCTGCGGCTTCTCTCCGACCATTGGCGGGGCGGCGAGCCGCCGCTGGTCTCCTCCTTCGATTGGCGCGCCTTGCAGGTCGCCCGCGCGCAGCAACCGGACCTTCCGCTTGGCCTGCTGGTCGATCTGGAGGAAACGCCCGAGGCCGATTGGCGCGGGGCGGCGCGGGCGCTCCAGGTCTTTTCGCTGCATCTGGACCGGGGATCGGCGACCGCTGAGCGGATCGCCGAGGCCAAGGCGGAAGGCTTGCGGGTGCTGGTCTATACGGTGAACGACCCGGCAGAGGCGGCCTCCCTGCTGTCCTTGGGGGCCGATGCCGTCTTTACCGACGATGTCCGCTCGATGAAGCGCGCCCTCGGCTGAGGGCCGCCGCCCTACGTCAGTCTTCCGGGCTCATCCGCTTGGGATTGGGAATACCGATGGCGTGGTAGCCGCCGTCCACGTGGTGGACTTCGCCGGTCACGCCCGAGGAGAGGTCGGACAGCAGGTAGAGCCCGGCCCGCCCAACCTCGTCGAGCTGCGGGTTGCGGCGCAGCGGCGCCTGGCTGCCGGTCCAGCGATAGACGAACTTGGCGGCCCCGATGGCCGAGCCCGCGAGCGTGCGCATCGGGCCCGCGGAGAGCGCGTTGACGCGAATCCCCTCTTCGCCCAGGTCCATGGCGAGATAGCGCACGCTGGCCTCCAGCGCCGCCTTGGCCACGCCCATGACGTTGTAGTTCGGCGTCACCCGCTCCGCACCCAGATAAGTGAGCGTCAGAAGGCTCCCGCCGTCGGTCATCAAGGCGCGCGCGTGCTTGGCGACGGCGGTGAAGGAATAGGCGGAGATCGCCATGGTGTGGCGGAAGTTCTGCCGCGTGGTGTTGAGATAGAGGCCGGAGAGCTCGCTCTTGTCCGAATAGGCGATCGCGTGGACCACGAAGTCGATCTTGCCCCATTCCTTTTCAAGGCGCCCGAAAACGCGCGCCAGGTCTTCTTCGCTGTCCACGTTGCAGGGGCGATGCCCCAGGCGATGGAGTGGTCGTTGGCAACACCCATGATGAGGCCGCGCTTGCCGGCCATGAGATCGCCTTTTGGGTAAGAAGCCTCTGACGTCATCGTTCCTCAGCGCCTTTTCATTCTTATTCAGCTCTCAACTGCCGCGTCTCTTGTGCCGCGTCTCTAGTGCCGCGTCCCCTTTGCCGCATTCCGCCAGCCGGACCCTTATCAGGCCTCGTAGCGCTGGAAGGCGAGACAGGCGTTCGTTCCCCCAAAGCCGAAGGAGTTCGACATCAGGCAATCGATCTTCGCGTTCTCTTCGGTCTCGGTGACGATTGGGATGCCCTCGGCGCCGGGATCGGGATTGTCGATGTTGATCGAAGGCGCGATGAAACCGTTCTCCATCATCAGCAGCGAGTAGATCGCCTCGGTCACCCCCGCCGCGCCCTGGGCGTGGCCGGTGAGCGACTTGGTGGAGGCGACCTTCGGCAGGTCCGCGCCGAAGACTTCCTTGATGGCGTTCAGTTCGGTGATGTCGCCGACCGGCGTCGAGGTGCCGTGGGCGTTGATGTAGTCGACCTTGATGTTGCCCGCGCTGGCGAGCGCCTGGCGCATGCAGCGCACGGCCCCCTCACCCGAAGGCGCCACCATGTCGACCCCGTCCGAGGTCGCGCCGTAGCCGATCAACTCACCGTAGATCTTTGCGCCGCGCGCCTTGGCGTGCTCCAGCTCTTCCAGCACCACCAGACCGCCGCCCCCGGCGATCACGAAGCCGTCGCGGTCCTTGTCGTAGGGCCGCGAGGCTTTCTGCGGCGTGTCGTTGTAGCCGCCGGAAAGCGCGCCCATGGCGTCGAACAGCATGGAGAGGGTCCAGTGCAGCTCTTCGCCGCCGCCGGCCAGGACCACGTCCTGCTTGCCCCACTGGATCAGTTCCGCGCCGTTGCCGATGCAGTGCGCCGAGGTGGAGCAGGCCGAGGAGATCGAGTAGCTGACCCCCTTGATCTTCAAAGAGGTCGCGAGATTGGCGGAATTGGTGGAGGACATGCAGCGCGGCACCATGTAGGGCCCCATGCGCTTGACGCCCTTTTCCCGCGCGATGTCGTAGGCCGCCGTCTGGTTGGAGGTCGAGGGGCCGCCGGAACCGCAGATCAGGCCGGTCCGCTCGTTGCTGACCTCGCTCTCCTCAAGCCCCGCGTCGGCGATGGCCTCAAGCGCCGCCACGTAGTTGTAGGCCGCGCCGTCGCCCATGAAGCGGCGCACGCGCCGGTCGACATGGGAGTCGAGGTCGATGGTGGGTGCGCCGTGCACATGGCTGCGAAAGCCGTGCTCGGCGTAGTCCTCGGCGAAGACGATGCCCGAACGGCCCTTGCGAAGGGACTCGGTCACCTCTTTCGCGTTGTTTCCGATGCTGGAGACGATCCCCAGCCCTGTGACGACCACGCGTCGCATGGAGTCTCCTTATTACCAATGAGTCTCTGCGGTCCTTCAGGTGGTGAAGAGGCCGACACGCAGATCCTTCGTCTCGTAGACGGTCTCGCCGTCCACTTTCATAACGCCGTCCGCGATCCCCATCACCAGCTTGCGCAGAATCACGCGCTTCAAGTTCAGGTGGTAGCTGACCAGTTTGGAGTCCGGCAGGACCTGGCCGGAAAACTTGACCTCGCCCACGCCCAGCGCGCGGCCCTTGCCCGGTCCGCCCGACCAGCCGAGAAAGAAGCCCACCAGCTGCCAGAGCGCGTCCAGTCCCAGGCAGCCCGGCATCACCGGGTCGTCTTCGAAGTGGCACTTGAAGAACCAGAGGTCCGGGTTGACGTCGAGCTCGGCCTCGATCTCCCCCTTGCCGTATTCGCCGCCCGCATCGTTGATCTTGGTGATGCGGTCGAACATCAGCATCGGCGGCAGCGGGAGGCGGGCGTTGCCCGGTCCGAAAAGCTTACCGTGACCGCACGCGATCAGATCGTCGTAGCTGTAAGAGTTCTTGGCTTTGGCTTCCTGTGGCAGGCTCAAGTCTTCCCCCGCGTATCGCATCGCAGAACATGTCTGGCTGCCTACATGGCAGTGAATCGTTCGCAGGCCAAGTATTTTCCTCGGGCCGGCGCCGCCTAATGTTACGGTCCGCGGCGTCCAACGCAACGGTAACCTTTGGCGCACAAGAACATGGGCGGAGCGGTTTGAGGCCGCCCCGCTTGCGAGTCCACCTTATTGTTGTTCTAGAAAAAAGCCCAAGTGGCTGCTATTGCCCCTTTCATTGAAGCGTAATCTTGCCTATATAGCCTTGCATGAGCCAGTCACGTCCCTATAGCGCCCATATCGACCGTCTGAAGGCGGCGGGCCTGCGTCCGACCAAGCAGCGTTTGGCGCTCGCCAAGCTGTTGTTCGGCGGCGGCGACCGTCACACCACGGCCGAGCAGCTTCACATGGAAGCCATGGGTAACCAGGTCGGCGTGTCACTGGCGACCGTTTACAACACGCTCCATCAGTTCACGGAGGCCGGTCTTCTGCGCGAAGTCGTGGTCGAGCCGGGCCGTTCCTACTTCGACACCAACGTCGAGGACCACCACCACTTCTTCGTGGAGGGCAAGGGCGAACTGATGGATATCCCGGGCAACGCCGTGAAGATCGCGGCTCTGCCGGACGCACCGGACGGCACCTCGGTTCGGCAGGTCGACATCATCATCCGCGTTTCCGAAGATAAGAGCGGCCAGGCCTGAGCCCTTTCGGCCGCCGCCGGACGGCCAGATGGAAGCGCCCCTCAGGGGTTGCCACGCGCCAGCTTTACCACTTCAACAATAATCTAGCTCTTCCAGACTACTAAGATGGAATTTTTAGTGGTTCTAATCCGTTGACTTCCCCGGGTCCGGTGTCTATCTCTAGATCGTGGCGTGGGGAGGACGCCGGGCTTGCGCGGCCTTTTTTGAGAGTCCAGGCAAGCAGGATAGAAGCGTCTCCCCGCGGCGAAAAAAGTGATCGTGGTATCCAACAGCAAATCATGAGGAAGGGAGAAACCATGTCTCTCAAGGGTTCCAAGACCGAAGGCAACCTGAAGGAAGCATTCTCTGGTGAAAGTCAGGCCAACCGCCGTTACCTCTACTTCGCACAGAAGGCGGACATCGAGGGCTACAACGACGTGGCGAGCGTTTTCCGCTCCACCGCCGAGGGTGAGACCGGCCACGCGCACGGCCACCTGCAGTACCTCGAAGAGGTTGGCGACCCCGCCACCGGCGAGCCGATCGGCTCCACCGAGGAGAACCTGAAGGCCGCCATCGCCGGCGAGACGCACGAGTACACCGACATGTACCCGGGCATGGCTCGCACCGCGCGCGAGGAAGGCTTCGACGAGATCGCCGACTGGTTCGAGACCCTGGCCAAGGCTGAGAAGAGCCATGCCGGTCGCTTCCAGAAGGCCCTGGACACCATGGCCTAACCGGCCCGTCCGGATTCGACAGGGGTTCCGGCCCGGCTGAAACGCCGGGCCGGCCGACCCTCCTTCAAGCCGACCCAAGTTTATTTGATGGCTTTTCTTCCGGCGCAGGGCGGCCCCGCGGCCGCTGTCGCACGGAATCTATTCTCGGGGGAGACGACCCATGCGTGAAGGCAGCCTCGACGCACCGACCCGCCACCCGGTGAACTATCAGGATCCTGAGTTCACCGATTGGGACAAGATCAACGAGGAGATGGAGCGCGTCTTCGACGTCTGCCATGGCTGCCGCCGCTGCTTCAACCTCTGCGACTCCTTCCCCAAGCTCTTCGACCTGATCGACGAGTCAGAGACGGGCGAGCTCGATTCCGTCGCCAAGGAGGACTACAAGCCGGTCGTGGACGCCTGCACGCTCTGCGACATGTGCTTCATGGTCTCCTGCCCCTACGTCCCGCCCCACGAGTTCAACATCGATTTCCCGCACCTGATGCTGCGCTACCGCTACGCCGAGCGCGTGTCCGGCAAGGTGAAGGACGGCATCGCCGGGGAACTGACCAAGACCGACCGCAACGGCAAGCTCGCCGCCAAGATGCCGGGGCTCGCGAACTGGGCGAGCGATACGAAGAACGGCATGACCCGCGGCGCGCTGGAGAAGATCGCGGGCGTGGACCGGGAAGCCAAGCTTCCCAAGTTCCATGGCAAGACCTTCAAGCTGCGCGCCAAGGAAGAGGTGCCCGAGGTGAATCAGGAGGCGCCGGGCCACGGCCGCAAGGCGATCCTCTACGCCACCTGTTTCGTGAACTACAACAACCCCGACATCGGCATGGCCGCGCGCAAGGTCCTGGCCAAGAACGGCGTGGAGACCGAGGTGGTCTATCCCGCCTGTTGCGGCATGCCGCAGTTGGAGCAGGGCGACTTCCCCAAGGTGGCGGAGAACGCCAAGCGGGTTTCCGCCGAATTGCTGGAGTGGGTCGAGAAGGGCTACGACGTGATCGCGCTGGTCCCCTCCTGTGCGCTGATGCTGAAGTTCGAGTGGCCGCTGATCCTGCCCGAGGACGAGAACATCAAGAAGCTGGCCTCGGCGACCTACGACATCACGGAATACGTGGTCGACATCGCCAAGAACGAGGGCATCGCGGAGGGCATGAAGCCGCTCGACGGCACTGTAGCCTTCCACGTGGCCTGTCACGCCCGCGCCCAGAACATGGGCGCCAAGGGCGCGGAGATGCTGCGCCTGATCCCGGAGACCAAGCCCACGGTCATCCAGCGCTGTTCGGGCCACGGCGGCTCCTGGGGCGTCATGAAGGGCAACTTCGAGACCGCGCTGAAGGTCGGCAAGCCGGCGATCCGCCAGGCGGCCAAGCCGGACACCACCTATCTCGCCAGCGAATGTCCCCTGGCGGGCGACCATCTGGTCCAGGGCATCGAACGCCTTGAGGCCGAAGACAAGCCGAAGATTGAGCAGTCGAGCCATCCGATCGAGTTACTGGCCAAGGCCTATGGCTTTTGATCCGGGGCCGCTGTTAAGGAAGGAGGAAGGAGAGACACCATGATGGGTGCAGAAATGAAGACGGAAATCACCCGGCAGGACATCATGCCGATCGACGACTACATCGCTGAGCGCAAGGAGCGCCGCAAGCAGCTCGTCGAGACAAAGCGCAACCGCCGCGTCGAGGTCGGTCCGGTGGCCACCTGGTACTTCGAGAACTACGAGACCATGTGGAACCAGGTCCACGAGATGCTCTACATCGAGCGCGGCGGCGAGGAGCAGATCGCCGACGAGCTGGCCGCCTACAACCCGCTGATCCCGCAGGGCAGCGAGCTGATCGCGACCATCATGTTCGAGATGGACGATCCTGAGCGCCGCAAGCGCCTGCTGTCCAAGATCGGCGGCATCGAGGAAAAGACCTTCATGAAGATCAACGGCGAGACGGTCGAGGCCCGCCCCGAGGCGGACGTCGATCGCACCACCGCCGACGGCAAGGCCTCCTCGGTCCAGTTCGTGCACTTCGACCTGACGCCCGCGCAGGTCAAGGCCTTCAAGTCCGAAGGCGCGGAGATCGTGGTCGGCTTCAGCCACCCGGATTATCACCACATGACGCAGCTCTCAGAGCCGGTGCGCGCCGCGCTGGCGGAGGATCTCTCCTGATCCCACCGGGTGATCGGGGGGCGCAAGACACCTGGCAATAAAAGAGCCCCGGATCCGCCGCGATCCGGGGCTCTTTCTTGTCGAGGCCCGCATCTCGCGTTGTGGGCCAGGGGGGTCGCCAGTTGTTCACTTGTCTTCGGGGTCGCAGTCAGTGTTGGTCCCCCGTCGTAGTTCGGCGTCAGTCGTTTTGGGCCATCCTGTCGAAGGCCTTTTTCCGCCACTCCATATCGCGCACCACGTCCTTCAGGGTGAGCCCGGTGCGGCGGGTCGTGGTCGCTTGCGCCGCCGCTGCGGGCAGTTCGGCCGGGGCGGGCGCCTTCAGGGTCTCCGTTGTTCCACCCTCCACGGCATTACAGCCGAGGGCATAGAAAACGCCGGCGATCAAAACTGTCTTGCAGGCCATGGATCGTTCTCCCTCAATCGAGCGTAGGCCGCGCTGCGCTGCGGCCGTTCAGGCGTCAAAACAGTCCCGACATTCTTTCCGGAGAGAGGATGGAGCCCAGGGCTCCCACGGACAGCAATCCCCCGATCCCGCTCAACAGCAGCAGCAGGATGAACTTCGGTAAGGGCATGCCGCCTGAAACTTTCTCTTCTGCAGTCATCTCACGTCTCCTTGGCTTTTTCTTGCGCTCTTCTTTTGGCGCTTATGGGTCTTGGCTTGTTGCTCTTATGGAAAGCATTACAACACAGCCGCCTTTGCGGGCGGTAACCCTCTATTAGGCGGAAACGACATAACCGGCTATGCAAGATTTGTTGGATTTTTGCTATTCAGGCCAAATCGGGCGAGTCACGCCTTCCGGAAGGCAAAGGCGATGCAGAAGAGCTCCGGCTCGCCGAGCAGGAAGGGCCGGAAGGGCGGGCTGCGCTCCTCCTCACGCCAGAGGCCGAGATCCGAAAGCTCGGTCATCTTGGTCTCGAAACCCTGATCGACGTAGGTCGCCGCCACGACATTGAAGACGATGGGCCCGCCCGGCCGCACCACGCGGACCAGTTCCTCCAGGGTCTCAGGCGGGGCATGGCCCGGCCCGAAGGAGCCAAAGCAGCAGGCGGCGGCGAAGCGTCCGTCGGGCTCGTCGAGACGCTTGCCCAACTCCTGATGCGTCAGCTTGCCATAAACGCCGCGCGCGGCCGCGATCGCAAGCATAGCCTCGGAAAGGTCCATGCCTTCGAGATCGTCGTAGCCGAGGATGGAGAGGCTGTGGCCGACCAGGCCGGTGCCGCAGCCGGCGTCCAGGACGGGGCCCTCGCCGCGCGGCAGATAGCGCGCCAGAAACCCCGCGCCCAGGGTCGGCAGGTGAAAGCCCTTCTTGAGGTTCTCCTCGTCGTAGCGGGCGGCCCAATCCTGATAGACCGCGCGAATCTCCGCGGGCGAGGAGGCGCCGTAGACGTGATCGAGGTCGCTGTCCTTGCTGGTCATGGCCCCAGTCTAGGGGGCGTCGCCGTGCGGCACCAGCGCGCGGTAGAGGTGCCAGGTCGCGTGTCCCAGGACCGGCATGGCGAAGATCAGCCCCAGCAGCGCTGGGAGCGACCCCAAGACCAGTGAAACGGCCACGATCAGACCCCAGAGGGCGATGGTGACGGGGTTCTTCCGGGCCGCCCGGACCGAGGTCAGCACGGCGATCTTGATGCCCACGTCCCGGTCGAGCATCAACGGGACGGATACGACGCTGATGACCAGGACCAGTGCTGCGAAGACAAAACCGACGCCGCCCCCGATCACGATCATGGCCCAGCCCTCGGGAGTCCCGATCGTGGCGTCGATGAAGCTGCCGATGCTGGCGGGCGGCTCCGGACCCAAGGTTGCCAGATAGACCAGCTGAGCTGCGGTCAGCCAGACCAGGAAGATCGCCAACAAGAGGATCCCGAAGGCGAAGATCGCGCCGAAGGCCGGCGCGCCAAGAACCGAGAAGGCGCGGCTCCAGGAGACCGGCTGGCCCAGCTCACGCCGCCGGCTCATCTCGTAGAGGCCCACGGCGGCGACGGGTCCCAGAAGGGTGAAGCCCGAAAGGATCGGGAAGAGAAGCGGCAAAAGACCTTCATGGAAGGTCAGGCGCACCAGCAGCAGCCCGGCGAGCGGATAGATGAGACAGATGAAGATGATGTCGCTGCGCGCCGCGCCGAAGTCTTCCAGTCCCTTCTTCAGGACCGCTTTCAAGGTCGCGGGACTTATGCGCGCAACCGGCAGCGCCTCTCGCGGAACCTGCTCGTGACCGCTGACGGCTTCTTGCACCAGCCCGAGGTGGTGTCCTGCCGCCTTCAATTGAAGCCAGCCCCATTCAAGGGGGTTCCTGATCGTGGCCATGGCTCTTCTCTCCCTCTTAGTGAGACAACAGCCGCCGGGCCAACGGGGCGGAGCCCAAAAGGGCGTCTTGGCGTCGTGCCAGGGCTCGGCACCGTTCACCCGCCGCATGGGATGACTCTAGCCCAAGCTGGACCAAAGAGAATACCAATTTAAAGAGAAAACCCCGAAGACGAAGGGCCTGGCGACCCTAGGAAGGGCGTCCAGGGCGTGTTAAGGGAGCGCGCGCACTGCCGAAAGAAGGGAACCGATCTTGTCCAAAGCCCGCATAGTCGCCCTGGAAATCCTGCAGGAAGTCCTGGACCGGGGCCGCCCCTTGGACCGCGTGCTGGCCGAACACCCTTCGGTCCCCGCCGTCCCCGACCGCGATCAGGCCTTTCTGAGGCATCTGGTGATCACCAGCCTGCGCCACTGCGGCGAGATCGACGCGCTGCTCGCCAAGATGATGAAGAAGCCCTTGGCGGCCAATCAGCGCGAGCTCCGGGCGATCCTGCGCCTCGGCGCCGCGCAGATCCTCTTCATGTCGGTGCCGCCCCACGCCGCCGTTGGCGAGACGGTCTCCCTGGTCAGGGGGCAGATCACCCCCATGAAAGGGTTGGTGAACGCGGTCCTGCGCCGCCTCGACCGGGAGCGGGATGCGCTTCTGGCCGGGCTCGACCGGGCGCGCGCCAACACGCCGGGCTGGCTCTGGGAGAGCTGGGCGACCGCCTACGGCCGCCGCACGGCGCGGGAGATCGCCGAGGCGCAGCTTCAGGAGCCGCCGCTCGACCTCACCGTGAAGACGGACCCGGAGGGTTGGGCCAAGCGGCTGGGCGCGCGGGTCCTGCCCACCGGCAGCCTGCGCCTGCCCCCCGGCAGCGGCGACATCACCAAGCTTGAGGGGTTCGCCGAGGGCGCCTGGTGGGTGCAGGACGCCGCCGCCGCGCTCCCCGCGCGCCTTCTGGGCCGTCTCGACGGGCTGCGGGTCGCCGACCTCTGCGCGGCGCCGGGCGGCAAGACCGCCCAGCTCGCCGGGGCGGGCGCGCAGGTGGTCGCGGTGGAGAAGGACGAGACGCGCCTGGCGCTTCTGAAAGAGAACCTCGCGCGGCTCGACCTCCAGGCGGAGTGCCTGGTGGCCGACGCCGCGGATTGGCGCCCCGACGGCGTGCTCGGCGGCCCTCTGGACGCCATCCTGCTGGATGCGCCCTGCACCGCGACCGGCACGATCCGGCGTCATCCCGACATCGCCTGGCTGCGGCGTCCCGCCGATCCCGGCAAGCTCGCCAAATTGCAGGACAGGCTCTTGAAGCAGGCCGCCGCCTTGCTGGAGCCGGGCGCGCAGCTCGTCTACGCCGTCTGTTCGCTACAGCCCGAAGAAGGGCCGCAGAGGATCAACGCGCTCTTGGCCGGCGACCGGGGGCTGATCCGCAAGCCGCTGGAGCCGGACGAGGTCGGCGGCCTCTCCCAGCTGATCACCCGCGACGGGGACCTGCGGACCCTGCCCTGTCACCTGGCCGAGGCGGGTGGAATGGACGGCTTCTACGCCGCGCGGCTGACCCGCATTAGGGAAGCTTAGGACCGGAAGAGATCCCTGAATTCCTCCAGCACCTTTTCGTAGAGCCCGCGCTTGAAAGGCACGATCAATTCAGGCAGACGCCGGTGGTCGACCCATTGCCAGACGGTGAACTCGGGATGCTCGGTCTCTAGATTGATGTCGGCGTCGCTGCCGGTGAAGGCCATGGCGTACCACTTCTGCTTCTGGCCCCTGTAGCGGCCTTTCCAGAGCTTGGGGATCAGGTCGGCGGGCAGGTCGTAGTGAACCCAGCCGTCGCTCTCGGCCAGCAGTTCGGCCTTCGCCGTGCCGATCTCTTCCTCCATTTCGCGGAAGGCCGTGTCCAGGGGGTCCTCGCCCTTGTCGATGCCGCCCTGGGGCATCTGCCAGGCCTCGGTCTTCATGTCGCGGCGCTGGGCGACGAAGACTTCCTTCTTCGGGTTGAGCAGCATGATCCCCACGCCCAGGCGGTAGTCCAGGCGCTCGATCTCCTCGGGCGTCAGGCGCCGCGTGGCCGTGGGGTCATAGCTCATCCCGCTCGAAGCCGCTCCCGTCAGTTCGCGCTGGAACGCTTGTTGTAGAGCGCGAGGCCGCGCAGGAGGTCGATGGCGCGCGCCAGCTGGTAATCCTCCAGCGCCACGTCGCCATTCTCCCCCGCCTCACCCTCGGGCAGGTCGGAGGCTTCAGGATCGCTGGGCGCGTTGCCGTTCTCAAGCGCTCCGCGCAGGTCCGACTCGCGGCGGCGCTGCGGCTGGGTCACCTCCTCGAGCTTGGCCTGCTTCACCTCGATATCGGGGACGATTCCCGTCGCCTGGATCGAGGTGCCGGAGGGCGTGTAGTAGCGCTGCGTCGTCAAACGCATGGCGCCGTGGCCCGGCAGCGGAATGATGGTCTGGACCGAGCCCTTGCCGAAGGACTGGGTGCCCATGACGATCGCGCGGCCATGATCCTGCAGCGCACCGGCCACGATCTCCGAGGCCGAGGCCGAGCCGCCGTTGATCAGCACCACGATGGGCAGGCCGTTGGTCAGGTCGCCGGGCGCTGCGTTGTAGCGTGAGGAGTCCTCCTCCGTACGCCCGCGGGTCGCGACCACTTCGCCCTTTTCCAGGAAGGCGTCGGAGACCGCGATGGCCTGATCGAGCAGGCCGCCGGGGTTGTTGCGCAGGTCCAGCACGTAGCCGATCAGCTCGTCGCCTAGCTCGGCCTCGATCTCCTCGATCGCCTTTTCCAGGCCGGGGGAGGTCTGCTGGTTGAAGGTGGTGACGCGCAGGTAGCCGACGTTTCCTTCGACCCGGCTGCGCACCGATTGAATGCGGATGACATCGCGGGTGATGGTGATGTCGAAGGGCTCTTCCTCGTTCCGGCGCACCGTCAGGACGATGTCGCTGCCGACCTCTCCGCGCATCTTGTCGACCGCCTCGGAAAGGGTAAGCCCCAGGACCGCTTCGCCGTCCAGGTGGGTGATGAAGTCGCCCGCCTCGATACCGGCCTTGAAGGCCGGGGTGTCGTCGATGGGGGAGACCACCTTCACGAAGCCATTCTCCATGGTGACCTCGATCCCGAGGCCGCCGAAGGAGCCCTTGGTCTGAACCTGCATGTCCTGGAAGGATTCGGCGTTCAGATAACTGGAGTGCGGATCCAGGGAGGAGAGCATGCCGTTGATGGCCGCCTCCATCAGCTCCTTGTCGGTCACCTCCTCGACGTAGGACGCGCGCACGCGCTCGAAGACGTCGCCGAAGAGCTTTAGCTGCTCGTAGGTGTCTTCGCCGCTGTCCTGGGCCGGGGCGCTCAAGGGCGCCACCGCCAGGATCATCAGCAGGGAAAGGACAGTCAGGGTTATGCGTCGCATCAGCTCTTCACCTTCTCGTTCGTCTGCTTGTCGCCGGTCAGGGCCAACCAGGGTAGGGGATCGATCGGCTGACCGTCGCGTCTCAGTTCCAGATAGAGTTCAGGTTTGCCCGCTGTAGGGGATCCGAGAACTCCGATGGGCTCACCCGCCAGCACCCATTGCCCCTCAACGGCGTCGATACGCTCCAGGCCGGAGAGAAGGCTATGATATTTGCCGCGGTGTTCGATGATCAAGATAAGCCCGTAGCCCCGAAAGGGCTGGGCGTAAACGACCCGTCCGTCATAGGGGGCCACGACCTGCGCGCCCTCCCGGGCCTGAATGAAAAGACCCTTTGAGCGCCCGCCGGTGGTCCCGGGCAGGGTCTCGCCGAAACGCCGGGAGAAGCTGCCGCGCGCCGGCAGGACCAGGCTGGCGGGATCGTCCGGAAAGGCGCGGATCTCCGAGGGCGCCGTGACGCTGGGTGGTGTCAGCGAGGCCACTTGCGGGGCGCTTTCTTCAGCCCCGGCGGGCGCGCTTTCGGGCTGTTCCGCCGGTTCCGGGGCGGTGGGCGCCGGTTGAAATTCAGGCTTCAGCTTGGGCAGCACCACCAGGGAAAGCCGCCGCTCTTCCTCCAGCCGCTCCAGCAGTCCGCGCAGGTCCTGCGCCTCGCGGGCGAGACGCTCGGCGCGCGCCCGGGCCTCGGCCAGCGCGCCGGAGGCTTCGGCCTCCAGCGCTTCCTTGCGCGACAGCAGGGCGACAAGACTTTCGCGTTCGCCGGAAAGCGCGGTCTCCGCCGACTGCAACTCCTCGCGCTGGGCGACGATGCCCGCGCGCAGACTGGCGAGGTCGGCCAGATCGGCGCGCAGCGCCTGGGCCTCGGCTTCGATTGTCGGATAGGCGGCCTGCAGCAGGATGCCGCCGCGCGCCAGATCGATGGGCTTGCCCGGCGCCAGGATCAGGCTTTCGCGGGGCACGAGCGAGAGGCGTTGCAGGCCTTGCAGGATGCCGGCCATCTGCCGGCGGCGTTCTTCCAGGCCGAGGCGCGCGCGGCTCTCCTCGACCTCCAGAACCGCCAGCGTCTGCTCCAGGGTGGAGAGGTCTTCCTCAAGGTCCTGGGCGCGCTCGGCGGAGGCCACGAGCTGCCCGCGCAGCGTCTCCATCTCGGCGCGCAGGGCCTCTGTCTCCTGCGCCAGGGCGTCGGCCCGCTCCCGGTCCGCCTGGAGTTGCTGTTCCAGGGACTTGAGGTCGGATTCCCGCGCCTCCTCGCTGGCGGCGGCCAAGCCCGGCGCGAGCAGCAGCCAGCAGGCGGCGGCCAGGAGCCCGGCCCCCGGCCTGTTGGGGAACTTCCTCTGTGTGGTTCGGGAAGGCACGCTTCTTAGTTCTCTCCCTTGCGGGAAGGGGTATGGCTGCACCCTTCCGGCGCTTCTCAAGTCCGCACTATAACCGGCCATCGCGCGCGCCGCCATCAGGCGCAGCGACTGTTGGGCACCGTGCCCCTCAGGCGCGATGGTACGGGTGGCCCGTCAGGATCGACTGCGCGCGGAACAGCTGTTCGGCAAGCATCACTCTGGCCAGGAGATGCGGCCAAATCATGGCGCCGATGGAGAGCTTCACCCGGGCGCGCTGGAGCAGCGGGTCGCTCAGTCCCTCCGCGCCGCCGATGACGAAGGCGAGATCGCGCAGCCCCTCGTCCTGGAAGCCCTGGAGCAGCTCTGCGAAAGCCTCGCTGCTCATCTCCCTGCCTTCGGGCTCCAGCGCCACGATGGCGGCGTCCTGTGGGATCGCGGCGAGCAGCAGCTCGCCTTCGGCGAGGCTTAACTGCCCGGCGGGCAGGGGCCGCTTTTCCTCGACCTCCTTGACCGTCAGCGGCCAGGTCAGGCGCTTGGCGTATTCGTCGAAGGCCGCGCTCAGGGGCGAGCGTTTGATACGGCCCACGGCGGCGATGGTGATGCGCAAGGGTCAGGGTCTCCGGCAAGGGGCCCTCCGCGGGGCGGAGGGCCCGTGAAGGCAAAGGTCTGGAGCCATCAGCTTTCCGCCCCGGGTCACAATCTCTGGCGCTTGGCGGCGCAGCAACAGGCATCGGCGCCCGAAGCTCCCCGCCGGAAGCCTTCGGCGTCCGCCGTCACCCGGTCCCGCCCGGCTGCCCGGTCAGTGGGTGGCGGCCGTCTCCATCAGCTCGCTGCCCCACATCTTTTCCAGGTTGTAGAACTCCCTGACCTCCGGCCGGAAAAGATGGATCAGGACATCGCCCGCGTCGATCAGCACCCAATCGCCGCGCTCGAGCCCTTCCACCGAGACCACAGAACCGGCCTGCTTGAGTTTCTCACGCAGGTGTTCGGCCATGGACCCGACATGACGGCTCGACCGGCCGCTGGCGATGACCATGTAGTCCGCAAGACTCGATTTTTCCTTGAGGGGGATGACGACGGCCTCCTGCGCCTGATCGTCATCAAGGGAGCCCTCCACCATATGGAGCAGCTCTTCGCTGGTGGGAAGCTCCGGCATTTGGGCCGGACTTCCGCTTGCCTCTGTCTGTGCGCTTATGACCTAACCTCCGTCGTTTCGCACGCGTCGTTTCGCACGTCAGTTCCGGTGGCCGGACCAGTCCGGACGCACCGCACGGATGCCTGTCGCTGAGAGCGGGTTCTTCCGGCCATGGATGAAAACCCAGGCCGGAGGGGCGGCGTTCGCCAGTGCCGAAGCATTCCGCTCGGCCAGTCTTGAGGCGGAAAACCGCCGTGCCGCCTTCGACGACAACGCCCTTACAGAATAGGGAGGACGGTCGAAAACCGCAACGGGCAGTCGGTTAAAGATTTGCGTCCAACTCTGCCAGCGGTTTATCTGCAACAGGTTGTCCGCGCCCATGAGCCAGACGAAGCGCACCCCCGGCAACTGTGTTTGCAGCCGCTCGATACTCTCTGCGCTGAAGTGCGTCCCGAGCAGGGACTCGACCCCGGTAACGCGGATTCGGGAGTCGCGCACCAGCTCGCGCGCGGCCGCGATGCGCTGCGCCTTCTCCGCCATGCCTTGCTTCGGCTTCAAGGGATTCTGCGGGCTGACCAGCCACCAGACCTCGTCCAGGTCCAGGCGCGTGAGCGCCGTGCGGCTGATCTGAAGATGCGCTTCGTGCGCCGGATTGAAGGAGCCGCCGAGAAGACCGATGCGCGCGCCCGGCGGCGGCAGCCTGCCGCCGAGGGCGCCCGCAAGCTCGCGGCGAAGGATGGGAGGCCAGGCCATGAAAAGGGCTTCCCGCGTTCTGCGTCTCAGGGCCGGACCTGGCCGCTGCCGCGAACGCGGTACTTGGTGGAGGTCAACTGCTGGGCGCCGACGGGGCCGCGCGCGTGCAGCTTGCCGGTGGAGATGCCGATCTCCGCGCCCATGCCGAACTCGCCGCCGTCGGCGTACTGGGTCGAGGCGTTGTGCAGCACGATCCCGGCGTCCACTTCCGCCATGAAGCGCTCGGCGGCCGCCTTGTCCTCGGTGACGATCGCCTCTGTGTGGTGCGAGCCGTGGCGGTTGATGTGGGCGACCGCCTCTTCCAGGCCGGGGACCAGACGCACAGCGATGATCGGGGCCAGGTACTCGGTATCCCAATCCTCCTCGCTCGCGGGTTTGGCGGCGGGGAAGCGCGCGCGCACGCCCGCGTCGCCGCGAATCTCGCAACCAGCGGCGGAAAGGTCTTCAAGGATCGGAACCAGTTGGCTGTCGGCCAGCGCCTCGTCGAGCAGGAGCGTCTCGGTCGCCCCGCAGATTCCCGTGCGGCGGAGCTTGGCGTTGTGGACGATCGCCTTGGCCATCTCGGGGTCGGCGGCGGCGTGGACGTAGGTGTGGCAGTTGCCGTCCAGGTGCGCCAGCACCGGCACCTTGGACTCGTTCATCACCCGACCGGTGAGGCCCTTGCCGCCTCGCGGAATGATCACGTCGATGCAGTCGTTCATGGTCAGCATCATGCCGACCGCCTCGCGGTCCGTCGTGCCGGGCCGCTGGATGCTGCTTTCGGGCAGTCCGGCTTCGGCCAGGCCCTTCTTGAGGCAACTCAGGATCGCACCGCTGGAGTGGTAGGACTCCGACCCGCCGCGCAGGATCGCCGCGTTGCCGGACTTGATGCAGAGCGCGCCGGCGTCGGCCGTCACGTTGGGGCGGCTTTCGTAGATGATGCCGATCACGCCCAGGGGCACCGTGACCTTCTCGATCTTGAGGCCGTTCGGGCGCTCGCGCAGCTCGATCACACGGCCGAGCGGGTCTTCCTGTTCGGCGATGGCCTCAAGCCCCGCCGCCATGGCCTCGACCCGCTCCGGGTTCAGCAGAAGCCGGTCCAGGAGTGCTTCGGACAGGCCCTTGGCCTTCGCCTCCTCCATGTCCTTGGCGTTGGCGGCCAAAATCTCCTCTTGAGAGGCGCGCAGCGCCTTGGCGGCGGCGATCAGGGCGGCATCGCGGGTGGCGGCGTCGCTGCGCGCGAGCAGCGCGGCGGCCTCGCGCGCGGCGCGGCCCATGGCCCGCATCTCGGCCTGAATGGCGTTCTTGTCGAGGGCGGCTTCTGCTGTGGTCATGGCGATCAGGAGTCCTTTCCGCTCACCACCAGATCGTCGCGGTGGATCAGAACCTCGCGGCCACGGTAGCCGAGGATGGTTTCGATTTCACGGCTCTTGTGGCCGATGATGCGCCGGGCGTCGTCGGCGGAATAGGCGACCAGGCCGCGCGCCAGCTCCAGGCCGTCGCCGCCGACCACCGTGACGGCGTCGCCCCGCTCGAACTGGCCTTCGACCCCGGTCACGCCCGCGGGCAGCAACGACTTGCCGCTGGAAAGCGCCCGGGCGGCGCCCGCATCCACGATCAGCTTGCCGCTGGGCTTCAGGCTGCCCGCGATCCAGCGCTTGCGGGCCGTCAGCGGCTCCAGCGCCGAGAGGAACCAGGTGCAGGGCGCTCCTTCCAGCAATCGCCGGAGCGGGTGCGGCGCCCGCCCGTCGGCGATCACCATGCGGCAGCCGCTGGCCGTGGCGATCTTGCCCGCGGCCAGTTTGGTGACCATGCCGCCGGAGGAGTAGCCGGTCGCAGCCGCGCCCGCCATGGCTTCGATCTCAGGCGTGATGGCAGGCACGACCGCCAGGCGCTTGGCCCCGGGATCGCTGCGCGGATCGGCCTCGTAGAGCCCGTCGATGTCCGAGAGCAGCACCAGCGTGTCGGCGTTCATCATGGCGGCCACGCGGGCGGCCAGACGGTCGTTGTCGCCGACGCGGATCTCGCTGGTCGCGACCGTGTCGTTCTCGTTGATGACCGGCACGGCCTTCAGCTTCAAGAGCGTGTCGAGGGTCGAGCGGGCGTTCAGGTGGCGCCGCCGCTCCTCCGTGTCGGAGAGCGTCAGCAGGATCTGCGCCACGGTGATGTCGTGCCGGGCCAGCGCCGCCTGATAGGCGTGGGCCAGGCGAATCTGCCCGGTCGCGGCGGCGGCCTGCTTTTCCTCAAGCCGCGGCTGCCGGTCCACCAGGCCCAGATGACGGCGTCCCGCCGCGATGGCCCCTGACGAGACCAGCATGACTTCGATGTTCTCCGCGCGCAGGGCGGCGACGTCCTCGGCGAGCGCCTGCAGCCAGTCCTGACGGATCGCGCCGCTCTTGTCGTCCACCAGCAGGGCGGAGCCGATCTTGACGACCAGCCGCTTGGAGTCTTTCAGGGAAGGGGTCGCGGCCTCGGTCATGGCCGCCAACCCTCCTCGCTTTCACCGGTATCTTCCCGCTCTTCCTTCTCGGCGCGGCGGGCCTTGTCGACGTAGGAGAAGATCTTGAACAGGAGGGGGCGCACGCCCTCGCCGCTCGCCCCGGAGCAGAGCAGGACTTCCGCGCCGCCCGCCGCCTGCTTCAGGGCCGCCGCGCGCTCGGCCCGCTCTTCCTCGTCCAGGGCGTCGATCTTGTTCAGCGCCAGAATCTCGGGCTTGGCGGCCAGCTCCTCGTCATAGGCTTCCAGCTCTCCGCGCACCGTTTCGTAGGCATCGGCGATGGCCTCGGGCGAGGCGGTTCCATCGACCAGGTGCAGCAGCACGGGGCAGCGCTCGACATGTCCCAGGAAGCGGTCGCCCAGGCCCTGACCTTCCGATGCGCCCTCGATCAGGCCGGGAATGTCGGCCAGCACGAAGCGATGTTCGTCCAGCTGCACCACGCCGAGGTTGGGGTGGAGCGTGGTGAAGGGGTAATCGGCGATCTTGGGCTTGGCGGCGCTGGTCGCGGCCAAGAAGGTGGATTTGCCCGCATTGGGCAGCCCGACCAGCCCGGCGTCGGCGATCAGCTTCAGGCGCAGCCAGACCCAGCGCTCCTCACCGGGGTAGCCGGGATCGGCGCGGCGCGGCGCGCGGTTGGTCGAAGTCTTGAAGTGGGCGTTGCCGAAGCCGCCGTCGCCGCCCTTGCAGAGCAGGAAGCGCTGGCCGGGCTCGGTCAGGTCGGCGATCAGGAACTCCTTGTGCTCGTCCAGGACCTGGGTGCCGACGGGCACCTTGACCACCAGCGTCTCGCCGGCGGCGCCGGTCATATCCTTGCCCATGCCGTTGCCGCCGCGCGGGGCCTTGAAATGCTGGCGGTAGCGGAAGTCGATCAGGGTGTTGAGGTCCTCGACGGCTTCGATCACCACATCCGCGCCGCGCCCGCCGTCGCCGCCGTTGGGGCCACCGTACTCCACGTACTTCTCACGCCGGAAGGCGACGCAACCGTTGCCGCCGTCGCCCGACTTCACGAAGATTTTGGCCTCGTCGAGGAACTTCATGGCGATTTCTTCTGACTGCCGTTCAGAAACGAAAAAGGGGGGAACGACGCTACGCCGTTCCCCCCCGACCTCAACCGCGTGCGGCCGGGTCCGCTTTAGGCCTGCGGCTCTACCGAAACCGTGGTCTTGCTGCGCGTCTTGTGGAAGCTGACCTTGCCGTCTTCCAGCGCGAAGATGGTGTGGTCGCGGCCCATGCCGACGTTGGCGCCGGGATGATACTTGGTGCCACGCTGACGAATGATGATGTTGCCGGCCTCGACGGCTTCACCGCCGAACTTCTTCACGCCCAGGCGGCGACCCTCGGAGTCGCGCCCGTTGCGGGAACTACCACCAGCCTTTTTATGTGCCATGGGACTTTACTCCTTGGTCTCGCCGTCCGCCTTCTTGGCGGCGGTCTTCTTGGGGGCGGCCTTCTTGGCGGCAGCCTTCGGAGCCGCCTTCTTGGCCTCGGCCTTCTTCGGCTCAGCCTTCTTTGCGGGGGCCTTCTTGGCCGCCGGCTTGGCGGCTTCCTTGGCGTCCGCCGGAGCGGCCTCGGCCTTGGCTTCCGCCTTCGGTTCCGCCTTCTTGGGCTCGGCCTTGGCGGCAGCCTTCTTCGGCTTGGCGCCGCCGGTCAGGATATCGGTCACGCGCAGAACCGTCAGGTCCTGGCGATGGCCGGCCTTGCGGCGGTGGTTCTTGCGGCGCTTCTTCTTGAAGATCGTGACCTTGGGGCCACGCGCCTGGTCGATGACCTCGGCAGCGACGCAGGCGCCGGCCACGAAGGGCGCGCCCACTTCGGTCTTGCCTTCGCCGCCGACCATCAGAACCTGATCCAGTTCCACGGTGGCGCCGGCCTCGGCGGCCAGCTTTTCGACAACGACGACATCGTTCTTGGCGACTTTATACTGCTTGCCGCCCGTCTTGATCACAGCGTACATGGCCCGATCACTTAACTGCTAGAGTGCAAAAACTAATAACGCAGGCATGCCCGAAGGATGGCTCATCCCCGGTGCCCGCGAGGCAAGCCGGGACTATAGTCATCGCGCCCGCCCTGTCAACGCCTTATGGCGCATAATTTTAGGCCCCGCTGGAGACCCCCGGAAAGGCGCTTCTGCACGCTTGCGGCCCGCCGGGGCTTACGCTAGTGTCCGCGCGCCTCGATGGCCGGGGCCGGAGCTTCCGGCCAATGCTTGCTGTCACACCTTAGCGGAGGGGTGCCGGAGCGGTCGAACGGGGCGGTCTCGAAAACCGTTGTGCGCGCAAGCGTACCGAGGGTTCGAATCCCTCCCCCTCCGCCACGCAGTCTTTTTCAATGAGTGATTGATTACATCAGAGCTGCATATCCGGCGCAATATCAAAGCGTTATGCGGTATTTTAAGCGGCTCTTTTAAC
>JARRJC010000038.1 GCA_037379885.1 Limibacillus sp. | reverse complement strand
CTGGCGCCCTCGGTAAAGCAGCTCTTCACGGACAGCGAAGGCGCGACGCTGGTGCGCGGCCAGGACCGCTTCGGCCATTTCGCGCCGGAGCCGGCCTTCACAACCGACTTCGATCCCGCACTGATCGCCCACCAGGCGGAGGCCGAGCGCCTGAAGCACGCGGTCTACGACAGCGCCACCTAATCCTGCCAGACCCGCAGGCGTTGAAGCTCCTGGTGATGGCGTCCCCCGACGCTGAGCGGGGGCGAAATCCTTGCGTTAGCGCCACCATCTTGGCGTGAAGGGACAAGACGCCCGCGCCGCCGCTCTCCAAGCTGCGAGGACGAGAGAGGGGTTCCCACTCATCCGCAATAGAAAAAGGGTCGCGCCCCAATGACGGCTACGCAGGACTTCATCGCCGGTCAGAAGCCCCAGCTTCCCCCGCCCTCGCCCGTCATCGAGGAGGGCCGCGCCCTCGGCATCCTGCTGGTGCTCATGGCGGGCGTCTTCTGGTCCACGTCCGGTCTCTTCGTGCGCGCCATGGAGGTGGCCGACGCCTGGCAGCTGCTGTTCTACCGCTCGCTCTCGGTCGTGGTCTGCGCCTTCGCCTTCATGGTCTGGCGGCGGCGCGGCCGGGTGCTGGCCGATCTGCAAGACGGGCTGGGCAGCGCCGTGCTGGGCGGCTTCTTCCTCATGACCGCCTCGGCGGGCTTCGTCTTCGCGCTCTTCTACACCTCGGTCGCCAACGCGGTCTTCATGCTGGCGACCGGCCCCTTCATGACCGCGATCCTGGCCCGGATCGTGCTGAAGGAAGCGATCCGTCCGGCCACCTGGGTCACCATGGTCATCGCCGGCGGCGGCGTCGCCTACATGGTGAGCGGCGCGATGGACGAGGGCCGCTGGCTGGGCAACCTCATGGCCTTTCTCTCGATCGTGGGGTTCGCCTGCTACGCTGTCCTGCTGCGCGCGGTCGCGACCCGCCACCGGCACCGGGAGACCATGCCCATCGTCGTCTTCGGTGGGCTTTGGACGGCGCTGATCGCAGCGCTTCTGGTGGACGACTTCCAGCTTCCGCTCCGCGACCTGACGCTCTGCCTCACCATGGGCGCGGTGCAGATCGTGCTCGGCATGATCCTCTTCCTGAAGGGCGCCTCGCGCGTCACCGCGGCGGAACTCGCCCTGCTCTCCATGACCGAAGTGGTCTTGAGCCCCTTTTGGGTCTGGATGGTTTTTTCCGAGGTGCCGGCGCAGACGACCATGATCGGCGGCGGCATCGTCATGCTGGCCGTCGGCCTGCGCGCGCTCAGCGGCCTAAGGCGCCGCCCGACCACGCTGAAGCCTGTTTAGGCGTTCGCCGCCGCCTGGGCTTCGCGCTCGGATTTCTTGAGGCGTTGGCTCTCGCTCTTCAACTGGCCGCAGGCGGCGAAGATGTCCTGCCCGCGGGGCTGGCGCACTGGGGCGGACATGTGGTGGCTGGCCAGGATGTCGGCGAAGGTCTCGACCCGCTCGGGCTCGGAGCACTCATAGGGGGCGCCGGGCCAGGGGTTGAAGGGGATCAGGTTCACCTTGGCCGGGATGCCGTCCAGGATGCGGACCAACTCGCGCGCATCGGCGTCTGAATCGTTGATGCCCTTGAGCATCACGTACTCGAAGGTGATGCGCCGGGCGTTGTGGACGCCGGGGTAGTCGCGGCAGGCCTGAAGCAGCTCGGCCAGCGGATACTTCTTGTTGATCGGCACGATCTGGTCGCGGATCTCGTCGTTGACGGCGTGGAGCGAGACCGCAAGGTTCACGCCCAGCTCCTCTCCGCAGCGCTTCATCATCGGGACCACGCCCGCCGTGGACAGAGTGATCTTGCGCTTGGAGATGCCCAGGCCCTCGCCGTCCATCACGATGCGCAGAGCCTTGGCCACGTTCTCGAAGTTATAGAGCGGCTCGCCCATGCCCATCATCACCAGGTTGGTGATGGCGCGGCCCTCGCGGCTGGCGGGCCATTCATCGAAGCTGTCCTTGGCGAGCATCACCTGCCCGACGATCTCGGAGGCCGAGAGGTTGCGCACCAGGCGCTGGGTGCCGGTGTGGCAGAACTTGCAGGTGAGCGTGCAGCCGACCTGGCTGGAAACGCAGAGCGTGCCGCGATCGGACTCGGGAATGTGGACGCTCTCCACCTCCTGCCCGTCGGGAAAGCGCAGCAGCCATTTCTGCGTGCCGTCCACCGACTTCTGGTGGGTCTTCACCGAGGGGCGGCCGATCACGTAGCTCTCGGCCAGCTTCTCCCGGAAGCCCTTGGAGAGGGAGGTCATGCCCTCGAAGCTCTCCGCCCCACGGTCGTAGATCCAGTGCCAAAGCTGCTTGGCCCGGAAGGCGGGTTCGCCCATGGCGGCCACCTCGGCCGCGAGCTCTTCGCGCGACAGGCCGATCAGGAGGCGCTTGCCCTCTAGCTCAGCCGAGGGGGGCGCGAAGGAACGGGCATGCGTTGTCATGGCGCCTAGATAGGGCGCAAAGGCCGCTGGAGCAAGGAATTCCTTAGTTTGGGCAGGCCTTGGAGATGGCCTCGTAGGCCGCCGTGAAGCCGCGCAGCGAATAGGTGTCCGTGGTCGCCGTGCCGCGCGACGAGGTGCCCTTGATCACCATGTCGATGCCGGCCTTCATGGCCGCGACGAGGCTGCGGTCGGCGGCGCTGTCCGGGGCCCAGGCGTTGCCGCCCTGGGTGAAGAGCGTGAAGGACTTGTCGCCCACCGCGACGGAGACGCTGGAGCCTTCCTCGTAGGTGTAACCCGCTTCCACCGAAACCACGTCGCGCGTGTTGCGCGCGGGCCGGTGGGTCACCATGGTGAAGATATCGCCGCGCCGCGTGTAGTTGCCGCGCGCCTGGGTCGGGTTGGAGGACATGAAGCAGATCTTCTGCCCTTCGCTTGAATAGCTGTAGGCGCTCCAGTCCTGGAAGCTGCCGATCTCTTCGACCGACTGCGCTGCCGCGCCGCCCGAAAAGGCAGCTACGCCCGCCGTTAGGGTCATCGCCGCGATCAATGGCTTCAGGTTCTTCATGGCCTCTCTCTTCTCATCTCCCCTTGGGCGGTCTTTCGTTGGGCCGCCCCGAATGAATCGATCCCGGCGAGAAGTCTAACCTCTCGCCGCCGCGTCGCAATAGCCGCTACCGGAGAGATCACGGCTTCCCGTTTTTCTCCAGGTGGCGCAGCCGCGGGCCGCCGTGGACATGCTCCGCTTTCTCCGGCGCTCCGGAAAAGCGGGAGAGCGCACGTCCGGCCCGGCCGCCCTGCGCGCGCAGGCGATCGTACATGACGATGGCCCCTGCAACCCCCCCATTGACGCAGAACTTTGTCGGGATTTTGATCGTCTGATCGCAGCGCTCCAGAATTTCAGGGGTCAGGGAGCCACGCTCCGGCCCCAAGAGGTAGGCCGCCGCCTCGGGGTGGTGAAAGCTCGGCAGCTCGATGGCCTCGTCGGTCAACTCGACGCCGACGAGCTGGCAGTTTCGGGGAAGCTGCATCTCGTCGATCGAGTTGTAGACATAGAGCGGCAGGTGCTTGGCCGCGTCCGAGGTGTCGGACTGCTTGACCTCGCGCGCATCGAAGGCCGGATGGATCGTGAAGAAGAAGCTGCCCCCGAAGGCGTGAGTACTGCGCAGCAGGCTGCCGAGGTTCCGCGGCTTGCTGATTCCGAAAACGCCGATGCCGAAGTAGCCTCTCATGCGGTCCGCCTCTTTCCCGAAAGCCACGCGAACTTGCACCGAGCCGCCGGTCAAGGCAAGTTCCAGAGACGCGACAAGGATCCGCGCAAGAGATGCCGGCGGCTGGAGGCCGCCCGTTCCGGAGGCACGACTGAAATGGCCGACCATTCAGACCACAAGCATCCAGCGCCAATGCCCGAGAGCGACCCCAATCCGCTTCTCGTCGAGGTGACGCGCGGGAACATGGTGGAAAGCCGTCACCGCGCCAGCTACGCGGTGGTGGACTCCGAGGGGCGCGTGGTGCTTCAGGCCGGCGCCTTCGAGCGGCCCATCTACGGCCGCTCGGCGATCAAGGCCTTGCAGGCGATTCCGCTGATGGAAACGGGCGCCGCCGAGGCTTACGGCCTGTCGGACGAAGAAATATCTCTGGCCTGCGCCAGCCATGACGCGGAGCCCTTCCACACCGAGGCGGTCGCCGCCTGGCTGGAGCGGATCGGCTGCGGCGTCGACGATCTTGAATGCGGGCCCCAAGTGCCCAGCCACCTGGCGACCATGAAGGCCTTTTACCGGAACGGCGGAGAGGAAACGCCGCTGCACAACAACTGCTCGGGCAAGCACACCGGCTTCTTGACCACGGCGCGCCACAAGGGGGAGCCGACCAAGGGCTACAGCAAGCTCACCCATCCGGTGCAGCAGCGCATCCTTGGCGTGCTGGAGGCCATGACCGGCCTCGATCTCTCCCGCGCGCCCAAGGGCATCGACGGTTGCGGCATTCCGGTAATCGGCATCCCGCTGGGCAACATCGCGCTCGCCATGGCGCGTCTCGCCGATCCAGACGACCTGCCGGAAGCGCGCCAGGAGGCTTGCCGCAGGATCGCCGCTGCGATCCGCAAAGCCCCCTTCCACATGGGCGGCCATGAAAGCTTCGACAGCCGCATGATCGCAGCCTTGGACGGCAAGGCCTTCATGAAGACCGGGGCCGAGGGCGTCTATTGCGGCTGGATCCCGGATTTGGGATTGGGTTTCGCGGTGAAGAGCGACGACGGTGCGGCCCGCTCTTCGGAGATCGTCACCGGCCAGCTCCTGCGGCGCCTCAAGGTCATCGACGATGCAAAGGCCGAGGAGTTGAAGGATCTCTTGGTTCAGCCGATCCTGAACCGGGCGGGGCTAGAGGTGGGAACGCTGCAGGCGGCCGCAAAGGCGTCGTTCTGAGCGGTAGCAAGCCAACAGGGGAAAGAAGACAACGATGCGCGCCGTGATCTGCGAAGCCTGGGGCAAGCCGGGCGATCTCAAAGTGGGAGAATTGCCCGACCCGGTGCCGGGGCCGGGCGAGGTCCTGATCGCCATTGAGGCGGCGGGTCTGAACTTCGCCGACACGCTGATGATCCAGGGGAAGTACCAGGAAAAGCCGAGCTTTCCCTTTTCTCCGGGCCTGGAAGGGGCCGGGAGCGTCGCCGCGGTGGGGGAGGGCGTGACCCGCGTTTCCGTGGGCGACCGCGTGCTGGCGATCCTCGACCACGGCGGCTTTGCCGAACTGGCTCTGGCGCGCGAGAGCGACGTCTTCGTCATCCCGGACAGTATGGACTTCCCGACCGCCGCCGGGTTTCCCATCACCTACGGCACCGCGCACGGCTCGCTGGTCTGGCGCGCGGCGCTTCAGCCGGGGGAGACGCTCCTGGTGCATGGGGCTGCGGGCGGCGTCGGGCTCGCCGCCGTCGAGGTCGGCAAGGCGCTGGGCGCCAGGGTGATCGCCACGGCGGGCGGAGCGGAAAAGGGAAAGCTCGCGCTGAAGCACGGCGCCGAGGCCGCCATCGACTACCGCGAGGAGGATATCCGCGAGCGGGTCAAGGCGCTGACCGGCGGGCGGGGCGTGGACGTGGTCTTCGATCCCGTCGGCGGGGAGGTCTTCGATGCCTCCCTGCGCTGCACCGCCTGGTCCGGGCGGCTGCTCACCATCGGGTTTGCCGCCGGGCAGGTACCGCAGGTGCCCGCCAACATATTGCTGGTGAAGAACCTCTCGGTGATCGGCTGCTACTGGGGCTCCTACCGCAAACAGGCGCCGGAGCTTCTGGAGCCGGAGTTCCGCGATCTCTTCGGCTGGTTCGAGGAAGGGCTGCTCGCCCCCCACGTCTCTCACGCGCTGCCGCTGGAGCAGGTGGCGGAGGCAATGGACCTGCTGCTGACCCGCCGCTCCACCGGCAAGGTGGTGGTGACGACCGGGACGGGGTGAGGCGCCCATGTCGCGCGACGAGGTCCGGCTTCAGTACGAGGACTACCCCTATCCCTCCCGCGATCCCGCCGAGGAGAAGCAACGCTTGATCGAAGGCTCGCCCAGCCATCTGCTGGAGGTGGATCACTACCTCTTCGCCGGGCGCGCGGACTTCGCGGGCGACTTCCAGGTCCTGGTGGCCGGGGGCGGAACCGGGGACGCCGCCATCATGCTGGCCCAGCAGCTCGCCGACCGCACGCCCAAGGGCGCGAAGGGCGGGCAGGTCACCTACCTCGATCTGGCCGGTAAGACGCGCGCCATCGCGCAGGCGCGGGCGCAGGCGCGCGGGCTCTCCAACATCCGCTTCGTCACCGGCTCCCTCCTCGAAGTGGCGGATCTGGCGCCAGGCCCCTACGACTACATCGATTGCTGCGGCGTGCTGCACCATCTGCCGGAGCCCGAGGCCGGGCTGCGGGCTCTGGCCGGGGTCCTGAAGCCCGGCGGCGGCCTGGGGCTGATGCTCTATGGCGAGTACGGGCGCTACGGCGTCTATCCCGTGCAGGAGATGCTGCGCGCGATCGGAGAGAACCGCCCGCTACCGGAGAGAATCGGACAGGCGCGCAGGCTGTTGGAGGAGCTGCCGCCCACCCATGGATTCAACCTTAACCGAAATTTAGGTGACCATAAGCGGGGCGACGCCGAATTGGTGGATCTGCTGCTGCATTCCCAGGACCGCGCCTACCGGGTGGAGCAGGTCTACGACCTGATCGCCGCCGCCCCGGGCCTTTCCCTGGTGTCCTTCATAAAGCCGATCTTTTATAGACCCGAGAGCTACCTGAGCGATCCCGGTCTGCTGGAGGAGGTCGGCCGCCTGGAGCGCGCGGAGCGCGAGGCCTTCGCCGAGCGGCTGGCGGGCAACATGAAGACCCATGTCTTCTATGTCACCAGCCGCGACAGCCCCGCCGAGGCGCTGGCGCCCTGGGATGCGCGTGACGCGGTTCCGGTGCTGATGAACGAGGAGGGGCCCGCGCTCGCCAAGGGCATGGCCAAGCTGGAGCGACTACGCCTGAAGCACCACGGCATCGCCTTCGAATGGGAGCTGCCCAAGGCCAGCACCGCCATTCTGGAAGCGATCGACGGCGAGAGGGATCTGGCGGCAATCCACCAGCGGTTGCGCAGCCGCAACAAGGCGCTGACCTACGAGAAGTTCCTGGGGCTCTATCGGCCCTTCTTCGCGCTCTTCAACGGCCTGAACCTCTTGTTCCACGCCTATCCGAGAGAGCGCAGATAGTAGATGTAGTCCAGCGGCGGCGGCTCCGCCCCGGCTTCCAGGATCAGCGCATGGGCCTGTCCGCGGTGGTGGGTCTGGTGATTGAAGATGTGGGTGAGCGTGCGGTCGAGCCGCGTCGTCATCCGGTCCCCCGCCATGGTGGCGTAGCTGACGTCGTTCTTGAGACCGGTTTCTCCCAAGGCATCGCAGAAAGCCAGGATGCGGCGGTCTTCGACCCGCCGGGCGGCGCGCAGCTGATCCAGGTCGTCTTCGATGATCTCATCCAGCTTCCAGTGGCGCTGCGGTTGATCCTCAAGCCGGTCCAGCCAAACGCGGTCGGCCAGCAGAATATGGTTCAGCGTGCCGAGGATCGAGGTGAAGAAGGCGCCGTCGCGCTCGCGCCGCTGTTCCTCGGCGGGCAGGTGCGCCACCGCCTCATAGAGCCTTTCATTGGCCCAGGCGTTGTAGTTGGCGAGGCTGAGGAAATGTTCCTTCACTCTTCAAGGCTCCCGTGTTTTCCCGTGGCGTCGAGTCTAGCAGGGCGGAAGAGATCCCCGGAACAAAAACTACGGAACGCTCTTTAATTTCGCATCTTAACAATATATCAGATAACATCCCGAATCAGTGACGTAGGTGAGATCTTCATGGAATAACCGTCAGGCTTATAAACTACTGTTTTATAAAGAGAATATTATTTCTTCAGAATTAAATGATAAATTAACTCAATATAGGTTCAACTCTGTCCATCGCTGCGCTCAAGCGCTCGGGCGAGGAGGCATAGCATAGCCTTAGGTGGCCTTCGCCGGCCTGGCCGAAGGCGGAGCCGGGTGCGAGTCCGACCCCCGTCTCCCGCAGGATGCGCTTTGCGAACTCCAGGCTGTCCTCCATGCCCTCCACCCGGAAGAAGGCGTAGAAGGAGGCCGTGGGGCGGGCGATGGCGACGCGCGGCAGTCCGGCGAGCCGTTGATAGACGATCTCGCCGCCCCGGCGGCAGCGCTCGATCATCTCCCGCGCGAAGTCTTCGCCTTCGGGGCCGAGTGCCGCCACCGCGCCTTCCTGGAGGAAACCCTGGGCTCCGGAGGAGGAGAACTCGATCATGTTGCTGAAGACCGGACCCATCGACGGCGGATGCACGAGCCAGCCGAGACGCCAGCCCGTCATGGCCCAGGTCTTGGAAAAGGAATTGATCTGTATGACGGGATCGTCCGGCTCCGCGATCTCCAGGAAAGAGGGGGCGACCGGCCGGTCGTAGACGAGGCGCGCATAGACCTCGTCGGCCATGATCCAGATGCGCCGCTCGCGGCAGAACTCCAAAATTTCCTGCTGCTGCTCGCGCTCCATCATCCAGCCGGTCGGGTTGCTGGGGGAGTTGATGAAGAGCGCGCGGGTGCGCGGCCCGCAGGCCGCCTTCAGCTTTTCCGTATCGAGGGCGAAGCCGCCCTCCTCCAGCGGGTCGAGCGCGAGGAAGCGGACTTCTCCGTGCGCGATCCTGGCCGCGCTCACCACGTTGGGCCAGGTTGGCTCGATCACCAGAATCTCGTCGCCCGGCTCCAGGAGCGCTTGCAGGATGATCGCGATCGCATGCATGCCCGAGGAGGTCACCGTCACCCGCGACCTGTCGATCTCCCGCCCGTAGAGGCCGCTTGAGTAGGCGGCGAGCCCTTCGACGAGGGCCGGGATGCCGCGCTTGTGGGAATAGAAGGTGCGCCCCGCTTGAAGGGCGGCGTAGGCCGCGCGGTTGATGAACTCAGGTGTCCCGAGATCGCTCTCCCCGACCCAAAGCGGGATCACGTCCTCCCGCTCGAAACCCAGCTCCCAGAGCTGGACGATCCGCGAGGGCTCCATGGCCGCGATCTCGGGTCTCAGCGCAGCCGGGAAGCCTTGTTGGGTCATGGTGCCTGGATTCCTGCTCAGTGAAGGGCCGTGCGCCGTCCGGGCGCGCCGCCCTTGGCGCGGGCCTCCTGCTCGTCGAAGAGCTCGGCGAGCTTTTCCATCACCGTGCCGCCGAGCTGCTCGGCGTCCACCAGGGTGACGGCGCGGCGGTAATAGCGGGTCACGTCGTGCCCGATGCCGATCGCCAGCAGTTCCACGGGCGAGCGGGTCTCAATGTACTCGATCACGTCGCGCAGGTGTTTCTCCAGGTAGTTCCCGGGATTGACCGAGAGGGTGGAATCGTCCACCGGCGCGCCATCGGAGATCACCATGAGGATGCGCCGCTGCTCCTGCCGCGCGATCAGGCGTTGGTGCGCCCAAAGCAGCGCCTCCCCGTCGATGTTCTCTTTCAGGATGCCTTCGCGCAGCATCAGGCCCAGGTTCTTGCGCGCGCGCCGCCAGGGCGCGTCGGCGGCCTTGTAGACGATGTGGCGCAGGTCGTTGAGGCGGCCGGGGTTGGACGGCTTGCCCGCGGCGATCCAGCGTTCGCGCGACTGGCCGCCCTTCCACATGCGCGTGGTGAAGCCGAGGACCTCGACCTTGACCCCGCAGCGCTCCAGCGTGCGCGCCAGGATGTCGGCGGACATGGCGGCGACGGAGATCGGGCGGCCCCGCATGGAGCCGGAGTTGTCGATCAGGAGGGTAACCACCGTGTCCTTGAACTCCGTTTCCAGCTCCTGTTTGAAGGAAAGCGGCTGGTTGGGATCGGCGACGATGCGCGCGAGCCGCGCGGTATCGAGAATGCCTTCCTCGAGGTTGAAGTCCCAGGAGCGGGTCTGCTTGGCCATGAGGCGGCGCTGCAGGCGGTTGGCCAGGCGCGCGATCACCCCCTGAAGGTGGGCGAGCTGCTGGTCGAGCAGCAGGCGCAGGCGGGCCAGCTCGTCGGCGTCGCAGAGCTCCTCGGCCTCCACCACCTCGTCGTAGTCGGTGCAGTAGGCATGATAGGGCTCTTCCTGAGGATAGTTGCGCAGGTCGTCGCGCTGCTGCGGGGCGCCCGGGTCGCCGGGGTCCTCGTCGCTCATCCCCATCATCATCTCGCCGTCGGCGTCGGCGGCGGCGTCATCGGAATCGGACTCGTCGGAGTCGCCGCTGTCCTCTTCCATGCCCTGGACCGGCTCGGCCGAGGGCTGGTCGCCGGCCTCGCTCTCCTGCTCGTCCTGATCGTCCTCGCCCTCGTCGCTCTGATCGTCGCTGTCTTCGTCCTCGGGCTGGGTCTCCTCGTTGCCCAGGTCGAAGTCGAGATGCTCGATCATGGCGCGGGTCAGGCGAGCCACGGCCTCCTGATCCTCAATGCAGTCGGCGAGCTGCCGCAGATCGCCGGTGATGCGCTTGTCGATCTGCGGGCGCCAGAGGTCGACGATGGCCTTGGCCGCCTCGGGCGGCGCTTCGCCGGTCATGGCCTCGCGCGCCAGCAGGCGCACCACTTCGGAGAGCGGGGCGTCCTCGCGCTTGGTGATGTGGTTGTAGCCGCGCGCCTTGTAGCGGTCCTCCATGGCGGAGGTCAGGTTCTGGCTGACACCGGCCATGCGGCGCGCACCCAGCGCCTCGCAGCGCGCCTGCTCGACGGCGTTGAAGATTTCGCGGGCGATCTGGTTGCCGGGCGCGAGGCGGGCGTGCTGCTTGGAATCGTGATGCCGCCGCCGCAGCGCGATGGAGTCGGCCTCGCCGCGCGTCAGCGCCACGTCCTCGTGCTTTAGGTCGCGACCCGGCATGGGCAGGCGCGCCTCGTTGCCCTGCAGCCCCTGGGCGCTGGGCGTGAAAGCGACCTGGATGTCCGGATCGCGTGCCAGGGCGCGCAAGGTTGCCCCGGTCGAGCGCTTGAAGCGTTCGATGGGGATCTCCCCGGCCTTCTGGTTGCTCTTGGGCTTGTCGCTCACGCTCTTACCCGTTTGCCCGCCGCGCTCACGCGAGGTTCGCGTTGACGCCCGTCTCCGGCAGTTCGCTGCCGAAGCAGCGCTGATAGTACTCGGCCAGGATCGGACGCTCGACCTCGTCGCACTTGTTGAGGAAGGTGACCCGGAAGGCGAAGCCAACCTCGCCGAAGATCTGCGCGTTTTCCGCCCAGGTGATGACCGTACGAGGGCTCATGACCGTCGAGATGTCGCCGTTGATGAAGCCGCCGCGCGTCAGGTCGGCGAGCGCGACCATGGCGGAGACGGTCTCCTTACCCTCCTTGTTGTCGTAGGCGGGCACCTTGGAGGTGACGATCTCCACCTCGGCGTCGTGCTCCAGGTAGTTCAGCGTGGCGACGATGTTCCAGCGGTCCATCTGCGCCTGGTTGATCTGCTGGATGCCGTGATAGAGGCCGGTGGTGTCGCCCAGGCCCACGGTGTTGGCCGTGGAGAAGAGGCGGAAGGCCGGATGCGGGCGGATCACCCGGTTCTGATCGAGCAGCGTCAGCTTGCCCTCGACCTCCAGGATGCGCTGGATCACGAACATCACGTCGGGCCGCCCGGCGTCGTACTCGTCGAAGACCAGCGCGGTCGGGTGCTGCAAGGCCCAGGGCAGCAGCCCTTCGCGGAACTCCGTCACCTGCTTGCCGTCCTTCAGCACGATGGCGTCCTTGCCGATCAGGTCGATGCGGCTGATGTGACTGTCCAGATTGATGCGGATGGTCGGCCAGTTCAGGCGGGCGGCGACCTGCTCGATATGGGTCGACTTCCCGGTGCCGTGGTAGCCCTGGATCATGACGCGGCGATTGAAGGCGAAGCCCGCCAGGATCGCCAGGGTCGTGTCGCGGTCGAAGCGGTAGGTGTCGTCGACCTCCGGCACATAGTCGTTCTTCTCGCTGAAGGCCGGGACCTGCATGTCGCTGTCCAGGCCGAAGGTCTGGCGCACGGAGACCGTGATATCCGGCAAAGAGGTATCGGCGTGACCGTTCTGGGCTTCTATTTCGGAGGGCATCTAATCCAGCTTTCCGTAGTTCGTGATCCGTATCTTCGATAGGCGTCGCGACGGCCTTGCGGCGCCGGCCGTCCGGCCCTGGTTCTTCCTGATATGGGGCTCCTGTCCGTCTGGAGCGAGGGCGCGCTAGGAAATAGCAGGTAACCGGCTCAGGAATAAACCGCTTTTAGCGTCGCATAGGCCTGATTGATGTCTTTCAGCCGTTCCTCGGCGGCCTTGTCCCCGCCATTGGCGTCGGGGTGGTGGGTCTTGGCCAAGAGGCGGTAGCGCGAGCGCACCTCCGCGAAGGTGACGCCCGGACCGAGCCCGAGGGCGGCCAGGGCGCGGTTCTCCGCGGTGTCGGGCGCCTTGGCGCGCGGCTGCGCCTCGTCTTCGCCGAAAAAGCCGTAGGGGTCCTCCATGTCCGGACCCTTTTCGTAGCGCGCCTGTCCCTTTCCCGCAAAGCGCCAGGTCGGGCGCTGCCAGACGGTGTCCTCGCGCACCAGCATCTCGACCTCTTCGGGCGTCAGGCCGGAAAAGTAGTTCCAGGCCCTGTTGTAGTCGCGCACGTGATCCAGGCAAAACCAGTAGTACTGGTTGAGCTGATGGCGGCTCACCGGCGCGCGGTAGAGGCCCTCCTCCGCGCAGCCTTCGGCATCGCAGCCGCGCTGATCGGTCTGCGGCTTGCGAAAGGGTCGGTAAAGCTCTTCCGGTTCTACGCGGGCCATGCCCGAATTATGGGGTCCGCGCAGCCGCTAAACAAGGCATCGGAAGCAGCGGCCAACAGGATCCGCCGAATAGCGAAATGCGGCGGGCCCGCTTGACAGCCACCCGGCCCGCTGCACATCTAGAATCAGGTGTTCACCTGCGAGGACACGGAAAACCGGAGAAGCCCCGACATGAGCTATGCCGAGCGGATCGAGACCAAGTTGACCGAAGCGCTGAAGCCGACCCGCTTGAGCATCCGCGACGATTCGCACCGCCATCAGGGACATGCCGGATACAAGGAAGGCGGAGAGACGCACTTCCATGTCGAGGTGGTGTCCCCTTCTTTCGAGGGGCTTTCAAGAGTGGCGCGGCAGCGCAAGGTCTATGAGCTGCTGAGCGACGAACTGGCCGAGCGCGTTCATGCTCTTGAACTGGTGACCCGGACGCCGGACGAAGACCCGGCCTGATCCGATTTTATTAGAGAGCGGACCATTTTGCCCCCTGCTCCAAAAGGACGGGTTAGGGCCCGGTTTGTCTTGTGACTACCTAAGGCAGGAAACCACCCCTCATAAACTTTGAGGCGGTATTCTGCTACCAGTGCGATAATTTAGCAAAAGTCAGCGACACTGATTGGTATACTTAGCGGGGGCACCCTCCGGTGAAGAGCAGTCAGAGCACACTCGTCAACCGAAACATCAAGATCGCCGACCGTCGCACGTCTGTACGCCTTGAACAGCTTATGTGGGATGCTCTTCAGGAGATCGCCACGCGGGAGGGAATGTCGGTCCACGAGGTCTGTCAGAAGATCGACCGGTCACGGAGCGAATCTTCTCTTACTGCGGGCATACGCGTGTAGATACTGACTTACTTCCGGGGCGCGGCAACGAAAGCCGGCCATGCCGCTGCTGGACATGGGACGCTTCGGAGATAACGGATTGATTTCGTTCTAATAAATCTCCGGATTACTCTTTGCCTTCATAGAATTTCGGCCAGTACTCCTTCACCACCTCCCCATCGCTTGCGTATGCATGGCAACTGTCGATCAGAGCCGGTTTCCTGGCCTCGGCGTCCGGGTCCTCGCCGCGCGCCAGCGCCTCCTCGCGCCGCGCTTTGGAGCGGCGGGCGAGCGCCGGCCACATGGACTGGTAGGCCGCCGTCGCCATGTGTCCCAGCATCTCCACCAGATGCGTGCAGCCTTCGACGCCCCCCAGCTCCTTCTTGAGCCGTTGGCGCCAGCCTGGACCCATCTTCAAGCCGACGGCTTTCTGGAAGTTGGGGGTGATGTCGGGGCAGACCCGGTAGGGACCGTTGTCCGTCACCGCCTCAATCGCCTTGATCTCCATGTCGAGGTCGAGCGTGACCCTGAGCCACATGTCATGGATCGGTTCGCCCGCGTCGACCCGGCCCCGGAAGGAGTTGGGGAAGCTGTAGGGCTTGGTGTCGGTGATGTGGCCTTCGATGTCGAAGAGTTCGTCCTCCCGCTCGTAGCCGTGGAAACGGTATTCGCGGGTGTGGACCAGTTTGCGGCCGGCGGTGGCTTTGGAGAGGGGCATGGCGCTTTTCTTCTTGCTCCAGGTGGTTCGGCGTTTGGAATTTCGAGGCTACAGTGAGCCTTGCGGCGGCGGCGATGGCAAGGCCCCGGCGCAGAGCTTTGTGGAGGCGGACGGCGATGAAGGTGCTCCGGTCAATCAACGAAGCGGGCGCGCGGCGCTGCCTGGACATCTTCCGGCGCGACGACGGCAGCTACGGCTTTGAGGAATACCGGCGCGATCCGGAGGAGGCGAGCGGCTGGTATCCGGTCGGCGGGCAGGCCAGCCGCCGCTTCGCCTCTCAGGGAGAGGCCGAAGCCGCCGCGCACGAGGCTGTCGCCTGGCTCAAGGACGCAGAAGGCGGGCTCTAACGGGGCTCAAGAACCCTAGGCGCCGCCACCGCTCTGCTGGGCCCCGCTTTCGGTGCCGCCGCGGCCCTGGGCGCGCTCCTTGGCGCGGGCGGCGGCGGCCTCCTTGCTGGAGCTGTCGTCTTCCAGCGGTTCCGGCGGGGTGATGACCATGCGGGTGATCTGGTTGCGCTTGCGCGCCTTGATCTCAAAGCGCAGGTCGTGGAACAGGAAGGTTTGTCCGACCTCGGGTATCCGGCGTGCTTCGTGCAGCACCAGACCGGCGACGGTCGTCGCCTCCTCGTCCGGAAGGCGCCATTCGAACATGCGGTTGAGATCGCGGATCGTGACGGTCCCCTCGACCTCGACGTTGCCGTCTTTCAGCATGCGCAGCCCTTCGACCTTGACGTCGTGCTCGTCGGCGATCTCACCGACGATCTCTTCGAGAATGTCTTCCAGCGTCACGATGCCCAGGACCTCTCCGTACTCGTCCACCACGATGGCGAAGTGTTCGTGGCGGTTTCGGAAGGCCTCCAACTGGCTCAGCAGGTCGGTGGTGTCGGGAATGAACCAGGGCCGGTTCGCGATCTCCGGAATCTTGATCTCGTCCATGGCGTCGGGGTTGGCCCGCACCGCCCGGAACAGCTCCTTGGCGTGCAGCACGCCGACGATGTTGTCCGGATCGCTGTCGTAGAGCGGGATGCGCGTGTAGGGGGCGGCGAGCGCCTTGTTGATGACCTGCTCGGTCGGCAGGGTCGCGTCGATCGCCACCACGTTGCGGCGGTGGGTCATGACCTCGGAAACCTCCAGGTCTCCCAGATCCAGGATCGAGCGCAGCATCTGCCGTTCGGCGCGCACCTCCTCGCTGGGGCCGTGGTGCAGCTCGATCGCGCCGCGCAACTCCTCCTCGCGCATCTCGTCGGCGAACTGCATGTCGAACCTGACGCCGAAGATGCGCAGCGTGAGGCGCACGGTCCACTGGACCGCCGCCACGACGGGCGAGAGCAGGCTGACGATGATGCGCAGAGGCCCGGCGACCACCAGCGCCACTGAGTCGGCATGGTGAATGGCGTAGGTCTTGGGCAGCACCTCCGAGAAGATCAGCACCAGCAGGGTCATGACCACCGTTGCGTAGACCACGCCAGCGTCGCCGAAGTAGCCGATCAGCACCGAGGTCGCCAGCGCGGAGGCCAGGATGTTGACCAGGTTGTTGCCCAGCAGGATGCCGCCGATCAGCCGCTCCCGGTGTTCCCAGAGGTCGTTGACCGTCTTTGCGCGCTTGTCGCCCTGTTGCTCCAGCGTGTGCATGCGCGGACGCGAGGCGGCGGTGATCGAGGTCTCCGATCCGGAGAAGAAGCCGGAAAGCACCAGCAGACCCGCAATCGCGACCAGGGACAAAAGCAAACTCATTTCCATGACGGTCCTATCCTCACGCGGCCAGCGAGAGGGTCATGAACCGCTCCAGCTCTTCGGTTGTGACCTCACCGGTCAAGAAGGCCTTGCCGATGCCGCGCGTCAGCACCAGCGTCAGCTTGCCGTCGCGCACCTTCTTGTCGCGGCTCATGTGCTCGATCAGAACCCGCGGAGAGAAGACACGTCCGTCGATCTGATGCGGGTCGGTCGGCAGGCCGACGGCGGCCAGGTGGCGGCGCAGGCGCTCCACGTCCTCCGACGGGCAGAGCCCAAGCTGCGCGGAGAGCTCGAAGGCCATCACCATGCCGATCGCCACGGCCTCGCCGTGCAGCAGGCTCTCGCTGTATCCGGTCTCCGCCTCCAGCGCGTGCCCGAAGGTGTGGCCGAGGTTGAGGAGCGCGCGCTGCCCGCCCTCGCGTTCGTCGGCCGCCACGATGCGCGCCTTGGCAGCGCAGGAGGTCCGGACGGCATGGATGCGGGCTTCCTGCTCGCCCTCCAGCACGGCATGCCCGTGGCTCTCCAACCATTGGAAGAAGCCGGGGTCGTCGATCAGGCCGTACTTCACCACCTCGGCGTAGCCGGCCAGCATCTCCCGCTTGGGCAGGGTCGAGAGCACGCGGGTATCGGCCAGGACGAGGCGCGGCTGATGAAAGGCGCCGACCAGGTTCTTTCCTTGGCGCGAGTTGATCGCGGTCTTGCCGCCCACCGATGAGTCCACCTGCGCCAGGAGGGTCGTCGGCACCTGCACGAAATCGACGCCGCGCAGGAGGGTGGCGGCCGCGAAACCCACCAGATCGCCGATCACGCCGCCGCCCAGCGCCACCAGCCAGGAACCGCGGTCGGCCTTGCGCTCCAGCAAATCCTCCAGGAGCGCTTCCAGTTGGCCGAAGGACTTGGTCTGTTCGCCGGGGGGAAGCAGGATCGGCTCCTCCCAGGTGAGACCCGCCTTCTCGCAGGAGTAGGCGAGCGCTTCCAGATGCAGAGGCGCCACGTGGCTGTCGGTGACGGCGAAAAGACGCTTGGCCCCGAGTGCGGCGATCTCCTGCCCGGCCAGGGCGAGCACATCGTGCCCGATCAGGATGTCGTAGCTGCGCTGCCCGAGGTCGACGGAAAGGCGGTCGTGGGTGATCACCGGGCCGCTCCTCCGCCTGAGCGCTCGATTGCCGTGGCTTGGCCGCGGGTCTTATCGATGTGGGCCTCCAAGGCGGCCAGGGTCCGTTTCACTGTGTCCTCCGGCGGTCCGTCGCGCGAGTCGATCACCAGATCGGCCTCGGCGTAGACCGGATAACGCTGATCCATAAGGTCCTTCAAGATTTGGCGCGGGTTGCCCTTGTTCAAGAGCGGACGGTGCGACCGTTTGGCGGTGCGCTTGACCAGAAGGTCGAGATCGGCGCGCAGCCAGATCGCGATCCCCCGCTCCCGGATGGTCTCGCGGGTCTGCGGGTCCATGTAGGCGCCGCCCCCGGTCGCCAGCACCTGCGGCGGTCCGTCCAGCAGGCGCGCGATCACGCGGCGCTCTCCATCGCGGAAGGCCTGTTCGCCATGGGCTTCGAAGATGTCCGCAATGGAGCAGCCGGCGGCCTTCTCGATCTCGTTGTCGGCGTCCACGAAGGGCAGCTCGAGGCGCTCGGCGAGGCGCTTGCCGATACAGCTCTTGCCCGCGCCCATCAGGCCGACGAGGACGACACTCCTCGTCAAACCCCGTCCCGCGGGTGCTTCGGACTGTGGTTTCGCTGTCTTCTGCGTCATCTCTCCGGCTGCCGGTTCTCTTGGCGTTGCGGCCCTCCGCGGGCACCGATAGAGTGCCCCAAAGTCGCCATACTCGGAACCTAGCATACTGCGGGCGAAAGGGCGCAAGAGCGTGGGGGCTCCGGAAGGGACCCTGCGCTCGTCGGGAGCGCCTCGGCGCGGGGAAAACAGCTGTCAGGAAGCGTCCTTCTGGCAAGGACGCCGAAAGGTCGAATGCGCAAGTTCGTAGTCATTCTCATATTGGTGTTGCTGGTCGGCGTGGTTGGGGCCGGGTTCCTGGCAACCTGGAACATGCCCGCACCGGCGACGAGCCAGGAAAAAATCATCTCGAATGACCGCTTCTGAACCGAAAAATAGCGCGGCGCCGGTCCTTGGCCCTGCCGGATCGCCGCAGCGATTCCTGCTGCGGGTCTTCCGGTCTGTCCTGGCCGTCGCCTTCAGTGTGATGCTGATCCAGGAGGCGGGCGCGCAGAGCGGCAATCAAGGACCCATCCGGCTCACCCCGCCGGGCTTGAATGGCGGGCAGGGCGGGACCGACGACGGCGGGCAGGCAGGGACCGTTCCCGCGCCGGACGATGGGTCGGCTGCTGGCGCCAGCAATGGAGCCGTTGGCGGTTCCGGCGGCGGCAGTTCCGGCGGCGGCAGTTCGAGCGGCGGTTTCCAGACCATCGCCCCCTCCACCCCGCGTCAGGGCATCCAGATCAGAACGCTGGCGCAGCCGAGCATCGAGACCGTCGGCGTCCTGACCGACGCGACCGGCGGTCTTGGCTTCGATCTCTGGGAGGGATCGCAGCGGGGCATCGTGCTGGGCCTCATGCGCCGCCTGCCCGGCGACCTGGACAGCTATGATGGCCGCCAGCTTGCGCAGCGTCTTCTGCTGACCGATGCCGCACCGCCGGAGAGCGGGGCGGAACACGAGAACGCGGAGCTGCTGCTGGCGCGCGTCGATCGTCTGCGCGCGCTGGGCGACAGCCGCGGCCTGCTGCGCCTGCTTTCGGTGGCGCCTTCCGATCTCGTCGCCCGCAAGCTCGCGCGCCCCCGGGTGGAGGCGGAGCTCCTGGAGGGCGACTACGCCGGGGCCTGCCTGGATACCCGTTCGCGCGCCGACTTCACCGATGCGCCCGACTTCTGGCAGAAGGCCCTGATCTTCTGCCAGATCCACGCCGGAGAGATTCCCGCCGCGCAGCTGGGGTTGCAGTTGATGGCCGAGTTACCCTCTGAGGGGTCGTCCGCTTTCCTGGCCATGGGACAGCGCATGCTGGACGGTCTGGGCGCGCTGCCCGGGAAGATCGGCCCGAGCGCGCCGGATCTGGCCATGGCGGACCTTCTGGGCGAGAGCCTGCCGCCCGGCTTCCTGCCGCTTGAGACGCCGGGCTTCGCCCAGGCGGCCTTGCGGCTGTCCGGACTGCCGCCCGAAGAGCGTGCCCGCGCCGCCGAGATCGCCGCAGACCGGCGGCTCGTCGGCCCCAGCGCGGTGACCCGCGCCTATAAGGAGATACCCTTCACCGGCGAGCAGCTCGACGCCGCCTTGACCCTGGCGCCCAGCCAGCCTTCCCACGTTGGCCGCGCGTTGCTCTATCAGGCCGCGGTCCGCTCGAAGAGCCCCGAAGTGAAGGCCGAGATGCTGCTGAACGCGCTGGAGAGCGCCGAGGCGGACGGGCAGTTCCAGGCGATCGCTTCGGCCTTCGCCGGACAGATTCAGTCCCTGCCGCCCAGGCCCGATCTGGCCTGGTTCGCCTCCACAGCCGGGCGGGCCCTCTATGCGCTGGGCCGCTACGAGCAGGCCTCCGAATGGCTGGAGCTGGCGCGCCGGGAAGCGGTGACCTCGCCGCAGGCCCAGGCCTCGGTGACGCTGCTCTGGCCCTACGCCTTGATGGCGGGCGACGGGGCCGCGGACTGGGACGGCAGCCTCATGGCCTGGTCGCTGGCCCGCAACGAGGGCGTGGGCGAACTGGCCGACATGCAGGCCCAGCTGACCTCCAGCTTCCGGGCGCTGGGCATGGGCGGCCGGGTCGAGGCCGAGAGTCTCGCCCGCAAACCCTATGGCTCGGGCGTGACCCCGGACTTCACCAACCTGCCGGCCCTGCGCGACGCCTCGCTGGCCGGCCGGCGGGGAGAGACGCTGCTGCTCGCCGCGCTGGCCCTCGGCCCCAACGGCACGCGCGAGGTTCACCCGGAGATCGCGGAGGCTGTGCTCCAAGCTCTGCGCGCCGTCGGGCTGCCGTCCGAAGCCCGCGCCCTCGCCATTGAGATGGCGCTGAACGCCGGCATCTGACGGGCGCTCAACGGTG